>CATKDV010000194.1:0-6107 GCA_949746985.1 uncultured Eubacteriales bacterium
ATCCAAAGCGAATGGGTCGCCCCGTCAGCTTGTTCATGACCGATCCCTCCTTTCCTCATTGGGTGGTATCATACCAGACCGCCCCCCAGATGTCAATAGGCAATTTTTTCTTTTTTGATTTTTGTGTTTTCTTCACAAAATGACCCCGTTGACAGTCCTCCTCCCAGGGTGCTATTATAAAGAAAATACAAAGAGAAACGAGGCCTTCGCCCATGAAAACTCCTTTTGTGACCCTCCCCCAGCTCCAGTCCATCACCGAGACCTACCCCACCCCCTTCCATCTTTACGATGAGAAGGGCATCCGGGAAACCGCCCGGAACCTGAAGGCCGCCTTTGCCTGGAACCCGGGTTATAAGGAGTATTTCGCCGTGAAGGCCACCCCCACCCCCGGCATCCTGAAAATACTCCAGGAGGAGGGCTGCGGGGTGGACTGCTCCTCCCTCACCGAGCTGATGCTCTCGGACAAATGCAGCTTTCATGGCCATGACATCATGTTCTCCTCCAACGAGACCCCCGCCAACGAATACCAGCTGGCAGAAAAGCTGGGGGCGGTGATCAACCTGGACGACTTCACCCACATCGACTTTTTGGAGCAGACCCTGGGCTATATCCCCGAGACCATCTCCTGCCGCTTCAACCCTGGCGGGATCTTCCAGCTGGGGGCGAGCAAGGAGGGCTTTCAGGTCATGGACACCCCGGGGGACAGTAAATACGGCTTTACCCGGGAGCAGCTCTTTGAGGGCTTTAAAAAGCTGAAATCCATGGGGGCCAAGCGCTTCGGCATCCACGCCTTCCTGGCCTCCAACACCCTCTCCAACGACTACTACCCCGCCCTGGCAGGCATCCTCTTTGAGCTTGCGGCGGAGCTGGAGAAGGAGACCGGCTGTGACGTCCAGTTCATCAACCTCTCCGGCGGCGTGGGCATCCCCTACCGCCCCGACCAGAGTGCCAACGACATCGCCGCCATCGGCGAAGGCGTCCGGCGGCAGTACGAGAAGATCCTGGTCCCCGCCGGCATGGGGGACGTGGCCATCTACACCGAGCTGGGCCGCTATATGCTGGGCCCCAACGGCTGCCTGGTCACCAAAGTCCTCCACTTCAAGCACACCTACAAAGAGTATGTGGGGGTGGACGCCTGCGCGGCCAACCTCATGCGCCCCGCCATGTACGGGGCCTACCACCACATTACGGTGATGGGCAAGGAGGACAAGCCCTCCGACCACACCTACGACGTGGTGGGCTCCCTGTGCGAAAACAACGATAAATTCGCCATCGACCGGGAACTGCCCGAGATCGAGACCGGGGACCTGCTGGTGATCCACGACAGCGGCGCCCACGGCTTCTCCATGGGCTACAACTACAACGGCAAGCTCCGCTCCGCCGAGCTCCTCCTCCGGGAGGACGGGAGCGTAAAACTCCTCCGCCGGGCCGAGACCCCGGAGGACTACTTTGCCACCATGATCTTTGAGTAAGGGGCCCTCCTATGAAGCGGGCTGTTCCTCTCTTTCTTCTTGTGGGATTTTTGATCGGCTGTACCGCCCCTGCCCCAGCGGAGGAGAGTCCTCTCCCATCCCCTGTGCCCACCGAGACGGCTGTGGCAGAGACTCCCTCCCCCTATGATATCCAGTCCCCCATCCTCTTTGCCAGCGATACCTACCGGAACGAAACTGGGCTCAAGACCCTTCTGCTGGAATGTGTCTCCGGCACATATAACAGCGGCGGAAGCACTTGGAACCGTGCCTGGTCGGGGACCTTCCGTTTTCGTCTCATCAACGGCACTGTTATGGATGCCGGGGAGGAGGGCGGCATTACCAGCTGTGAGCTGGAGCTGGCCTTCAACGGTCCCTTTCATCTCTATACCGGAGATTATAATAGCGATGGACAGATGGATTTTGCCCTCACCCAATTCGGTTCCACCAGCGGCGGGGACTACGGCAAGATTTTTACTCTGAATCCTGACAGCACCGTCTCTGAGCTCCCTGTCAGGGGCGACCAGCGGGCCATCGGCTCCTTCGGCACTCTGGACGCCGACGGAACGGACACAGGCTGCTTCGCCATCCCCCACTACCACACCGGCGGCTCCACCCCTCTGGAGAAAACCGAGGGCGGGTTCATCCACTACACCCGCAATCCTTTCATCCGGGGTCCTTTTGCAGAGGGCATCTGCTTTCTGCTGGAGGAGGATGAGATCGACTATGACGCCGACCTCCTGGCCGACGTCTACCTCTGGGATGGGGAGGCTTTTGTGCTTTCCGAGCAGCGGCTTCTCTACGAAAATTGGGAGGAGTGATCCCCATGGGCTTCTTTGACCGTTTCAGGAAAAAATCCCCGGACCCCGGCCTTCCCATCTGGCCCCAGCCTCCCAAAGAGGACACCATGTGTCTCCTGCTCATGGACCGGGTGCTGGAGGATGCGGACTCCGTAGCCGTCCATCTGAAAACTGTCTTCGGCGACAACGCCGTCAGCGCGGTGGACCACAGCCATTCCCGGGTCCCCGCCTTTACCGTCTCCATCGACGGCCTGGAATTCTGGGTCTCCTACCTCCCCATGCCCGTCCCTCCCGACACGGCAGACATCGCTACAGCGGCAAAATACAGCTTCCTCCTCACTCCAGAGGAGAAGGCTGCTTTCTCCGACCACCTCTCCTTCTGGATGCTGGCCCAAAAGGGCGGCGGGATCTCCCTGGCAGAAAAGCGCCGGGTCTGCTGGACCTTCTCCCTCCTCTGCGCCGCTCTCATGGATCAAGAGGGCGCCGTGGGGGCCGCCCCGGTGAACCTGGGCGGGCTTTTGGTCAGCAAGCGCCACTACTTACAGCAGCGGGAACAGATGGAGGGCAAGGCCTGGGACAATGCCGAGAGCTTCTTCCCCGTCCCCCTGTGGGTCTGGGTCTACGGCACCGCCTCGGACAGCGGCAAGCCCGCCATCCAGACCCAGGGCCTCCAGGACTTCGGCCTTCCCGAGCTGGGCTTCTTTGACCCCCAGCGGGAGGTGGGGGAGCTTCTGGACCTTCTCTACTCCATGTCCTGCCTTCAGATCACTGGAAAGCAGCTCTACCGCAATATGGCCCTTATCCCCCTGGACGAGAAGACCGAGGTGGTCTGCAAGCAGGAGGGCGGAATTCTGTTTTTCATCGGTGCCTGAATGCCCTCTGAAGTTCCTTTCCCTTCAGATATGATTGCACATCTCTCCCTTTTGTGCTATACTTTATGATACATTTTTCGTCTTTGGAAAAAGGAGGCTTCCCCATGCCTGTAAAAGGCCGGTTCGCCCCCTCTCCCAGCGGACGGATGCACCTGGGGAATCTGTTCTCCTTCCTCCTGGCCTGGCTGTCCGTCCGGCATGAGGGAGGGTCTCTCGTCCTCCGAATCGAGGATCTGGACCCGGTGCGGTGCCTCCCCTCCCACGCCTGGCAGCTCATGGAGGACCTGGAGTGGCTGGGCCTCACCTGGGACGAGGGAGGAGACACCTCTTCATACTGGCAAAGCAGCCGCGGCCCTCTCTATGCCGCCGCCTTTGAAGCCTTAAAAAAACAGGGGCTCATCTACCCCTGCTTCTGCTCTCGCATCCAGCGCCTTAACGAGGCCCCTCATATCCACGAGGTCTCCCCCTCCTGTCCCTGCGCTGCCCTGACAACGGAGGAAGTGGTCCGGCGTATGGCGGAAAAGACCCCCAGCTACCGGCTGCGGGTCCCCTCGAAAACGATCTCTTTCCTTGACGGTCTCCAGGGGCTCTATTCCCAGGACCTGGCCACAGCGTGCGGCGACTTTCCCGTCAAGCGCGCCGACGGGGCCTGGGCCTACCAGCTGGCCGTGGTGGTGGACGACGCCGCCATGGCCGTCACCCAGGTGGTCCGGGGGAGGGACCTTCTCTCCTCCACTCCCCGCCAGCTCTGGCTTTATGAGGCTCTGGGGCTTCCCGCCCCGGAGTTTTACCATGTTCCCCTTCTCCTGGCCCCCGACGGGCGGCGGCTGGCCAAGCGGGACGCGGACCTGGACATGGGGGCCCTCCGCCGCCGCTATACACCGCAGGCGCTGCTGGGCGTCCTGGCCCGGATGGCGGGACAGCAGGAAACTGTGGAACCTGTCTCCGCCGCCCGTTTGGCAGAGACCTTCGACTGGGCCCGGGTCCCCAGAGAGGATATCACCGTGGCCCCTGAGCTTATGGCCTGATAAGGCCCTACGCCGCGTCCTCCCGGGACAGATAGGCCGCGATCATAGCCAAAAGCCGGGCGGTGCAGGGCCTCGCCCCGGACCCCTCCCCCACCACCTCCCGGAGGAGAGGGGTCCTCGCCTCCCAGATCACTTTCCCCGCCGTGCGAAGGTTCCGCTCCACCGCCATCTGGGAGGTCCGGCAGTGCCTTGCCACATCCGGATAGATACATTTCGTCACCAGCAAGAGCCTTCCCGGCTCTCTCCGGGCCAGCTGGACCGCCCAGGCCATCTGATAAAACCCCCGGTAGTTGGCCGAAAGCCCCAGCCGGTGCAGAACACCGTAAGTCCGGGCCAGTTCCCCGCTGTCCTCAGGCGATCCGAACATTCTCATCCGCCTCCCTTGCCCGGAGCGCAAATGTGCGGACCAGTTCAGCCATCTTCGCATCGGGGAGCAGCGCCAGGAAAAACAACAGCGTCACCGTAGAGGAGCCGTACTTCCCATGCTCCAGGTCGATGTAGGAGCGGGGAGTGATATGAAGTTTCTCCGCCATCTCCTCCTGGGTCCTGCCGTTTCTTCTCCGATAGCCTAAAAGTTCCACCCGCATCAGTGTCCGAAGGATCAATTTGTACCGCGCCATTTGCAAAACCTCCCCAAATTCGACAGAAGATAGGAAAATTTTACCGACGGTACAGATCCCACACCATGAGGCATACCTCAGTCCGGCAATAAAAATTCGGGACCTTCCGTCTAAAATGGACGAAAAGCCCCTGCTAAGCCCTCACCTGTGTACATGCCAACCGCCCGTCCGGATCCGCAAGGGGTTTTCACCCTTTTTTATATGGCTTCAGCCAGGCGGAAACTGACATTTTGGGGCGGTTTTTCGTACTTTTTCAACATTAGGTTAAGTAAAATAGAACCATTGGTGCTTTGTGGTTCCCCTATTTGGTTAATATAATTTAACCAAAATTAGGGAGTGACCAGCATGACAGACCCCACATTGGTAGCCATCATTGGACAAAATGTAGCCAAATACCGCTCTCAGGCCGGATTGACCCAAGCGCAGCTAGCAGAGGCCGTGGACGTTACCCCAGCCTTTATCTCCCTGGTGGAGCGGGGACAGAAAATGATGAAGGTGACTACGCTCCATGCTATATCCCAAAGCCTTCATGTGAGCTGTGACGCTCTTCTGTCTCCCGAGGGTCCGGAGGCCCACAGGGAAAATATCCTTTATATGCTATCCCAGCAATCTCCCGAGAATATTTGTAAAATTGAGCGGGTGATCCGCGTCTGTATGGAAGAGTTCGGAGCAGAACCTCCATCCCCCATGTCATAATGCTGGGTAGAGAAAGGAGAGAAAGCACCATGCTGCCGGAGGAACAGGAATTTTTGGAAAAGCTATACCGTAAAATGTTTCCCTCCCTGCACCAGTATGCCACTTCGCTTCTTTCCAAGAGTGGTTTTGACGCAAACCTGGCCGAGGAGCTGGTGCAGGACACTTTTCATACCGCCGCTCTGCACATAAAGAAGCTGATGACCCATCCCAATCCATCCGGCTGGCTGGTCAAGGCTTTGCAGTACACATTCAAAGGGTTCCGCCGCCAGATATACGCCGACAACAAAAGATTCCTTCTGCTCAGCGACCTTCCCCTGGACCTGCCCGACCCCTCCTCCTCCGTGGACAACGCACAAACATGCATGGAATGTGCCGACGTCATGGCCCGGATCCGGGGCGCCCTGTCAGAGCAGGATTTCCGTCTTTTCGAGATCCTCATCCTGAATCACGCCAGTCACCGCACCGCCGCCCAGGAATTGGGCATCACCATATGGACCAGTCAAAAGCGTTTGTCGCGTATTCGCGACAAACTTCAAAATTTGCGCTCGCCATAAAATTTTGTATTTCCTGTCAGTTTTTGGGAGAACACTGTCATATTATTGTAGGGGAGGTCGGGGGTATG
>CATKDV010000195.1:0-4097 GCA_949746985.1 uncultured Eubacteriales bacterium
CGTGATAAATTTGATGTCCCCCATCAACTAAACGGTATCACCTTATGCTTTTGGGGCACTTACAAACTCAACCCATATTGCTCACACAGCATGGTCACCGTCATCACGATGAGCAGATAGTCGATCTCATAGGCCCCCATGAGCTTAAAATCCTCCTGCTGATAGGCCCTCTTCATCTGGTTAACATAATCCACATCAAAGACCCCGTATTTGCGGAGCAGATCGTCGCTGAGGAAGTCGGGGCCTACAGAGGGACGCTTTACCATGGCGGACATACCGGGGGCCTGGAAGGGGAACTTCTTCCGCTTCAGGATGGGGTCGGGGACGATGCCCTCCCCCGCCTTTTTGAGGATATACTTTTCGTTGGTGCCGTTGAGCTTATACTTGTCGGGGATCGTGGCTACAAAGTCCAATAGCTCCATGTCCAGGAAGGGGTGACGGCCCTCCACCGAGTGGGAGAAGAACATCCGGTCCCCGTGCTCCCCCAGCAGGTGGTCGGAAAGGCGCAGCTTGTAGTCGATGTAGCTTCTCCGCTTTTGGGCAGAGAGGCCCGCCACCTTCCGGGTGTCTATGGGGCTTTCCCGCCAGGCGGAGAAGCTTTCGATCTCCCCCCGGACGCCGGCGCTGTAGATCTGGCGGTGGATCTTCCGGATCTCCGGGTGGATGCGCTCGTAGCGGAAGAAGGGGTCCCCCCAGAGAAGCTCGTTGGCCGCCTGCTCCTCCGCCGTCATCCGGCCCTTTTGCATATTGCGGAACAGGTCCAGCATATAGCCCACATAGCCGCAGAAAAATTCGTCGGAGCCCTGGCCCGTCAGCACCGCCTTGGCCGGGGACTGCTGGACAAGGCCCGAGAGGAGGTAGGCCGCCACATCGTAGGTCTCCTTCACGGCGGACTCGGCATGGTAGATGACCTTGCCCAGGTTCTCCCAGAGCTCGGCCTCGTTGACCTTCACCTTGTAGTGGGTGGAGCCTACCCGCTCCTTCACCATCTGCTGGAACTGGCTCTCGTCCAGTTCCCCCTCCCCGATCTCGGCGGAGAAGGAATAGTAGCTGTTGAGCAAAAATTTCCCGATGTAGCAGGCCACCACCGAGGAGTCCAGCCCTCCGGAGATGTAGAACCCGATGGGCACGTCGGCCACCAAGCGGCGGGAGATGGCCCTTTTCAGCTTTTCCCGCAGGGTCTGGGCGTAATACTCCTCCCCCAAGTCGGGGCCTTCCTCGGTGGGATACCGTAGGTCCCAGAACTCCACGTCCCGAAGGTCCTCCGCCGTGACCACCAGCATATGGCCTCCCCGCAGGGCGTGGACGCCCTTAAAAAAGGTGGTGGGAGACACCACTCCGGGGAAGTTCATCAGCTGGTCCACCGCCTTCATCTCAAGCCTTCGGGGCACTCCGGGATATTCCAGAATGGCCTTGATCTCCGAGGCAAAGAGGAGCCGTCCGTCGTGGAGGGTATAGAAGAGGGGGCAAATGCCGATCTGGTCCCGGCAGAGGATCAGCCGCTTTTCCCTGTCGTCATAGAGGGCGATGGCGAACTGGCCGTTGAGCCGCTTGGGAAAATCCAAGCCCTCCTCCTCGTAGAGGTGGAGGACCACCTCCACATCGGTCCTGGTACGGAATTGGTGTCCCTTCTCCTCCAGTTCCTTGCGAAGCTCGGAGAAGTTGAATACCTCCCCATTGCAGATCATGGAGAGCGTCCCGTCCTCATTCTGGATGGGCTGCATCCCGCCCTCTAAGTCGAGAAAGCTGAGCCGGTTGAAGCCCAAGGCCACGTTGTCCAACAGAAGGCTCTCTGTGCCGTCAGGGCCGCGGTGGCGGATGGCTTGGAGCATATTTTCCAGCACCGCCCTCTCCGGGCGGGTGGGATTTGTCTGGTTGAACATACCGCAGATGCCGCACATATCAATTCCCCGTCTCTATTCCGTAAAATTCGTACTGCCGAGCCTTCTCCGCCTCGTAGGCCGCCAGCTTTTCCTCCCAGCGCGCGGAGAGGCCGGCCTCCCCCCGGCGGTCGGTGAGGGAGGTGTTCTCCATGAGCCATGTCCCCAGCCAGCGGGAGAGCTTTTCCGCCCCGGACAGGTTCATGTGAAGGCCGCCGTCGTAGGTGTCGGTCCGGTAGTCGATCCCCGTCTGCTCCTGGATCTCCAGGAAGTTGATGTAGGGAAGGCCCTTCTCCGCGGCATAGGCCTCCACCTGCTCCTCCCACTGGGGATACCAGTAGGGATAGAGGCTGGGGGCCTTGATGAGGACCAGCTCCACCCCCTTCTCCCGGCATAGCTCCACCATCTTGTCCAGATACTTCCAGGCGTTCTCCCCAAAGGAGTAATCGGCCAGGGGCTTTCCGGTGGGCACGTTCTCAGCGGGTTTGGCGTCCACCCGCATATAGTAGCCGTTAAAGGACACCGGCTTGGTATCAAAGAGGTACTCCACATCGGTGCTCTCCAGCTGGCTCCAGCGGGTGTGGTAGCGGAGGATGGGAAAGAGATAGTCCAAAAAGTGCTCCCCCTCCTTCATGGAGGCGAAAATGGCCTTTACCTTGGTGGGGGACCACCGCATTCCCTCCAGACTCATCCGGTTATAGGCCTCGCTCTGGGCCTCTGAAAACTGAAGGGACTGGATATTGAACACTACCACCTTGGGCGTTTCATAGCGGAAGGCGTCCTCCAGAAGGTAGTAGGACTGGAAGATATACTGCTCGGCGCTTCCCCGGATATAGCTGTTGACCCCGAAGTCCTGCCACAGCACCGCCGGGGAGAAGTTTTCGTAGACCTCGCAGTCCCCCACGAAGAGGAGGTCATGGTCCTTGACCTCCTTATAATATTCCGCCACGAAGGCCCCCTCCACGATGCCGTCCACATACTTGGGGACCAGCAGCCTCTGCAACAGGCCAAGGCTCACCGCCACGATAAGGGCCGAGGCCAAGACCCGAAGGGCAGTTTTATTCTTTTTCACCGGCCCTCACCTCCCTTTCAGAAGCGGTTATAGATGAACTGGCTCTGGTCATAGCCCACCCCGTAGGCTCCCAAGAGAAGGACCAGCAAAAACAGGCCGTACCACAGGGCGAACTTCACCCAGTACGGTTTGGCGCTGATCTTCTCCCGGACGCTCCCCGACCGCTGGACAAGGCTCACCCCCAGCATGAGGACGCAGCCGAGGGCCAGAATGGCGTAGTCCAGCCCGGTAAGGCCCAGGGCGAGCAAAGACCCGTCCCACAATACGTTCCAGTTCCGGACGGTAAATACGCTCCCCACGGCCCGCACCGTATCCCCTAACTTGGCGTAGCAGTCAAAGATATTCAGTACGCACACCAGAAGGAAGGTGCGGCCCACTTGGAAAAGCTTATACCAGCGCTTCCCGTCCACCGGGAAGCGCTGGTGGAATTTGCTGTAGAGAGGTTCCAATTCCTCGGAGGCCATGAGCACTCCGTAATTGAGAAGGCCCCAGACGATAAAATTCCAGCTTGCCCCGTGCCAGAGGCCGGTAGAGAACCAGACCACAAAGGAGGAGACATAGACGGGAAGGCGCTTGCCCACCTTGTCGCCCAGATGGCTCCGGGTAAATTTGGTAAAGCTCCGCATGGCCGTGGAGGTGGACAGGGGATAAAAGAGATAGTCCCGGAACCAGGAGCACATGGAGATATGCCACCTTCTCCAATACTCCTTCAGGGACTTGGAGAAATAGGGGCGGATAAAATTCTCCTGGACCCGGACCCCCAGGGCTTGGGCAAGGCCGATGGTCACGTCGATGCCTCCGGTAAAGTCGGCGTAGAGCTGGATGGTATAAAAAATCATCCCCACCGCGGCATAGGCCCCTTGGTAAGTCTCCACATCCCCAATGACGGCCGTCACCGCCGCCAAGATGCGGTCGGCCACCACCAGCTTTTTGAAATAGCCCCACAGCATCCGCTGGAGACCGAAGGAGACCTGCTTTCTGTCGAAGTCATGGGGCCTGTACAGGGTCTCCCGCAGGTCCCCGTAGCGGCTGATGGGGCCTTGGATGAGCAGGGGAAAAAAGGAGAGGAACAGGGTAAAGCGGAAGGGGTCCCTCTCCGCCTCCACCGTTCCCCGGTACACGTCCACCAGATAGCCCACCGCCGC
>CATKDV010000196.1:0-4074 GCA_949746985.1 uncultured Eubacteriales bacterium
ACAACTCGGGGAGGTTTCCAAAGGGAGGGGGCCCGCAGGCCCCCTCCTTTGGTCGTTGAGAGAGGGGGTCCAGGGGGAGAGAGAGTCGAAACTCTCTCCCCCTGGTGCTTTCTTGGGGGGCCTGGGGGGCCATTCTTTCCAGAAAGAATGGTCCCCCAGAACGGTACCAGTGATAATAGAAGAACAATCTTCCCTCAAAATCATCAGTCCTAACAAAGGGCGCAAGCGGGGCGGCCCCAAAAGGGCCGCCTCTCCCCTACGGCGTCCCCGCCCCAATCACCCCATTCAGTTCCTCCACATCGGGAACATCCACCGGGGAGTCATCCACCCCCCAGTTTTCCTTCAAGGCCAGAATACGCCTCACGCTCTCCTCCACCCTCTCCCGGCTCAGAGTCCCGTCCTCCACAGCAAAGAGCAGCGCATGATAGGCCGCCTTAGCGTTGTCCAGCCCATGGCACACAAGGGCCATATCGCACCCGGCCTCCACGGCCTTCACAACGGCCTCCCCCATGCCGTATGTGTTGGCGATGGCCCCCATGGTCAGATCGTCGGTAAAGACCAGTCCCTCAAAGCCCATCTCCTCCCGGAGAAGGCCCTTCACCACCGCCGGGGACAGGGAGGCGGGAAGCAGGGGATCCAGCTCGGTCATCAGGATGTGGGCCACCATAAGGGCGGGAACCCCCTCCTCCACGGCCCGGCGGAAGGGGTACAGCTCCGCCCCCCACAGCTCCTCCCGGGTCTTGTCCACCCTGGGAAGGCCCACATGGGAGTCGGTCTCCGTGTCCCCGTGCCCGGGAAAGTGCTTCCCCACAGGCATGACCCCGCCGTCGGCAAGTCCCCGGAGTATTTCGTTCCCAAGCGCCGCCACGCTGTCCACATCCGTCCCGGCGGCCCGCCTTCCAATGACGGTATTCCTGGGGTTGCTCCAAACGTCCAGCACCGGGGCAAAGTCCACGTGGAAGCCAAAGGCGGCGCACTCCGCCGCCAGCACGGCCCCCCGCCTGTAAAAATCTCCCCCCGCCTGGGCGCAGTCATAGGCGGAGGGCAGGTCCGCCACCTCCGGCGGCATCCGGGACACCATGCCCCCCTCCTCGTCCACACAGAGGAAAAGGGGGACATTCCCCGCCTCCCGGTTCAGCTCCTTCAACCCGTTGGTCAGAGATACCAGCTGCTCCGCACTCTCCACATTCCGTCCAAAGAGGATGATCCCCCCCACATGGAGGTCCTCGATCACCTGCCGGGCGTCCTCCCTCGGCCCGGTCCCCTCCACCCCCGCCACCAGAAGCTGCCCCACCAATTCCTCGTTGGTCATGGCGGCAATTTTATCCCCCACAGGGTCAGGGACAGGGGTAGGCTCTGCCGTCGGCGTGGAAACCGGGGTCTCCTGTACAGGGGATGTGGTTGGAGTGGGAAGGGCTGTCTCCTCCCCCCCACAGGCCCCCAAAGCAAATACAAACAGTAATAATATTGGGATAATATTTCTCTTTGTCATCTCTTTTTCCCCCGTTTGCCCCGTTTGGGCACGTGCATGGCGGGGCGGGACCCCCGCTTTTTCCCCCCGGAGGCTTTCCCCTTTCCGCGGGTCCCGTCCCGGCGCGCGGGCGATGCCTTCTCCTCCCGCCGCTCCTTGGCGGGGACCTGCTCCTGTCCCGGCAGGCGGAACTCGATCCGCCCGGTGGAGGGGTCGGCCGCCACACAGACCACCCGCAGCTCCATGCCGAAGGTAAATGTCCTCCCCGTCCGCTCCCCGGTAAGGCTCATGCGCCCCTCGTCATACCCATAGTGGTCCTCAGGCAGCGTCTCTACGGGGATCAGGCCCTCCACCCCGTTCCCCAGGGCGGCAAACACCCCAAACCGGGTGACCCCGGACACCGCGGCAGAGAACTCCTCCCCCATATGCTCCTGCATATAGTCGGCAAAGTAGAGCTTGTCAATGTCCCGCTCGGCGCTCTGGGCCGCCAGCTCCCGCCGGGAGGACTGGACCGCCGCCTTCTCGCAGGCCTTCCCCAGCTTTTGCACCGCAGCCTGCCCCATTTTCCCATCCAGCAGGGAGTGGAGGCTCCGGTGGACCATCAGATCGGGATACCGGCGGATGGGGGAGGTAAAATGACAGTAATAGTCCGCCGCAATGCCGAAATGCCCCAGATTCTCGGTGGAATATTGGGCTTTCATCATGCTTCGCAGCACCATCATGGAGACCGCCGGGGCCTCGGGCTTTCCCCGGGAGGCCTCCAGCACCCGCTGCAGGGAGCCGTGGTCGGCCTGCAAAAGGCTGTACCCCAGGGGAGACAGCATGGCCCGGAGAGTATCTGTCTTGTCCTGGGACGGCTTCTCGTGGACCCGGTAGACGGCGGGGCGGCGGAGGTCAAAAAGGTGCTTTGCCACCGTCTCATTTGCCGCCAGCATGAACTCCTCGATGAGCTTTTCGCTCTGTCCCTGCTCCCGGGCCACAATGTCCACCGGGCGGCCCATGCTGTCGCAGACGATATAGCTCTCCTGAGTTTCCAGCTCCAGACTGCCCCGGTCCTTCCGCCGCTTTTCCAGCTTTTTCGCCAGGTCCGCCATGTCCCGGAGCATGGGCAAAATGCCCTCATACCGTTTTGCCAAAAAATCATAGGTTTCCCGCTGATTTTCCGGTAACAAATGGTTACAATTTAGTAACAAAATGTTACAATCTTCATAGGTCATCCGCTCGGTGGACCGGATGACGCTTTTGGCCACCGAGTGGTCCACGATGGCCCCATTTTTATCCAGCGTCATAAAGCAGGACAGGGTCAGCCGGTCCACCCCCTGGTTGAGGGAGCATATCCCGTTGGACAAGGCCACCGGCAGCATGGGCACCACCTGGTCGGCAAAGTAGACCGAGGTCCCCCGCTTAAAGGCCTCCTCGTCCAAAGCCGTCCCCGGCCTCACGTAGGCGCTCACGTCGGCGATGTGGACCCCCAGGAGCCAGTTCTCCCCCTGCTTTTCCAGGGAAATGGCGTCGTCCAGGTCCTTGGAGGCGGCGCCGTCGATGGTGATGACGGTCTTTTCCCGCAGGTCCAGCCGCCCCTCCAGTTCCTGGGGGGGGACGGTTTGGGGCGTATTCTCCGCCTCGGAGAGCACCTCCTGGGGAAACTCCCGCTCCACCCCCTGCTGGTAGAGGATGGCCTCCACCGCGGCGGAGCGGCTTCCCGAGGGGCCGAAGGTGGCGCACAGCTTCCCCAGAGGGGCGGCGCTGGCGGAGCCATAGCTGGTCACCGTCACAGCAGCCTTCTCCCCCTCCCGGATCTTGGCCCGGCCGATGACCTTGATGGCCTCGGGGAGCCGCTCGCTGTCCGGCTTCAGCCAGACCTCCCGGTTCCGCTTGCGGATGACTCCGGTAACGGTGGGGTTCCCCCGCTCCAGGATCTTTGTCACGTGGGCCAGCCGCCGCCCAGGCTGGGCGGGATCCTCGGAGGCCAAAACGGCCTCCACAGTATCCCCGTCCCAGGCCCCGCCCCCCTGGTGGGGCGGGACAAAGCAGTCCTCGCTGCGGCTCTGGGCCCCCTCGGGGATGAAAAAGCCGAAGCCCCGGCCCGAGCCTTGGAAGCGGCCCGTTATTCTCTGTTCTTCCTTCATTTTTGTCAACCCTTCTTTTCCTCTTTTCCTCTATGATTCCCTGACAGGACCAAGAAAAAACGCCCTCCCGCTGTGGGAGGGCGTTTTGGGGTTCCTTACACCAGGGAGATGACCAGAGTCAGCACCACAAAGGCGATGGCCACCCACTTGGTCCAGCGGGCCAGCTTGGCGTCCCAGCTCTTGGCCTTGTTCTTGGACAGGAAGGTGTCGGCGCCGCCGGAGATGGCCCCGTTGAGACCGGAGGTCTTGCCCTCCTGCAGCAGCACCACGGCGATCAAAAAGATGGCCAGCAAAACCTGGATCACAGTCAGGATGATCTTGATCATAGTTTCTCGTTCCTTTCAATCCCGGGCCCGAAAAGCCCTTTTCTTTTACAGGGCTTTTATGATACCACATATTCATTTGAAATGCAAGAGCTTTTTGCGCCCAAGCCATGGGTTTTACTTTTCCGGAAAAAAGGGCAAAAGTTGTACG
>CATKDV010000197.1:0-3952 GCA_949746985.1 uncultured Eubacteriales bacterium
ATCTGCAAGACCATGCAGCCCACCCTGGCGGGCAAGAAGATCGCCGTGGTCCCCATTCTCCGGGCCGGCCTGGGACTGGTGGACGGCGTTTTGAAGATGGTCCCCTCCGCACGGGTGGGGCATATCGGGATGTTCCGGGATGAGGAGACCCTGGAGCCCCATGTCTACTTCTGCAAGATGCCCAAGGACATCGCAGACCGGGACATCATGATCGTAGACCCCATGCTGGCCACCGGCGGGTCCGCCTGCGCCGCCATCGAGGAGATGAAGAAGCGGGGGTGCAAGAACATCAAGCTTATGGTGCTGGTGGCCGCTCCCCAGGGGATCGACACGGTCCTGGCCCAGCATCCCGACGTGGATATCTATGCCGGAGCGGTGGATGAGAAGCTCAACGAGGTGGGCTATATCGTTCCCGGGCTGGGCGACGCGGGCGACCGGATCTTCGGTACGAAATAAGAAGGGCTTTTTTGGAGCGCAGCGGTCTGTCCGTGACGCCCGAAAAGTTATATCGTTTTATCGGACCCCGGATCACCGGGTCTATCCTAAAATCCCATACGAAGAAAGGTGAGATACATGGATCAAAAGGAACTGAAGACCTTGGCCCTGACGGCGGCCAGGGTCCGCTCCCTGGCTATGGATGAGGTCTACACCGCCGGCGCGGGCCATATTGGCGGCTCTCTCTCCATCGCCGATGTGGTGACGACCCTCTACTTCCATACCATGCGGGTGGATCCCAAAAATCCCCGGGATCCGGACCGGGATCGGTTCGTCCTCTCCAAGGGCCACACCTCCCCCGGCCTCTACGCCGCCCTGGCGCTGAGGGGCTACTTCCCGGTGGAGGAGCTGAAGCTCTTCCGCTCCATCAAGGGAGATCTGTCCGGGCATCCCGAGATGAACAAGGTCCCCGGCGTGGATATGTCCACCGGCTCCCTGGGCCAGGGGATCTCCGCCGCCGTGGGCATGGCTCTGGCAGGGAAGATCGACGGGAAGGACTACCGGGTCTACGCCGCTCTGGGCGACGGGGAGATCGAGGAGGGACAGGTGTGGGAGGCCTTTATGGCCGCTGCCAAGTATAAGCTGGATAACCTGTGCGCCATCATTGACGTCAACGGTCTCCAGATCGACGGCGCCACCGCCGACGTGATGCCCTCCGAGCCCCTGGACAAGAAGATGGAGGCCTTCAACTGGAACGTGATCAAGATAGACGGCCACGACTTTGAGGCTATTGCCGCTGCCTTCGATGCGGCGAAGGCCCACAAGGGACAGCCCACCATGATCCTGGCCAAGACCACCAAGGGGAAGGGGGTCTCCTTTATGGAGAACAAGGCCTCCTGGCACGGGGTTGCCCCTAACGACGAGCAGTACGCCCAGGCTCACGCAGAGCTGACTGCCACCATTGAGAAGCTGGAAAAGGAGGCGCAGTAAGATGGGAGACAAGATCGCGACGAGAGCGGCCTATGGTAAGGCTTTGGTAGCCTTTGCCGACCAATATCCCGACCTGGTGGTGCTGGACGCCGATCTGGCCAACGCCACCAAGACCGACGGCTTTAAGGCGGCCCACCCCGAGCGCTTCTTTGATATGGGCATCGCCGAGTGCGATATGGTGGGCGTGGCCGCGGGCCTTGCCACCTGCGGCAAGAAACCCTTTGTGAACTCCTTCGCCATGTTCTCCGCCGGACGGGCCTTTGAGCAGGTCCGCAACAGCGTGGCCTATCCCCATCTGAATGTGAAGGTGGTGGGCTCCCACGGCGGTCTCAGCGTAGGCGAGGACGGCGCCACCCACCAGTGCTGCGAGGACCTGGCCCTCATGCGCTCCCTCCCCGGTATGGTGGTCTGCTGCCCCTGCGACGGCAACGAGATGACCGCCGCCGTTAAGGCATTCCTGGACTATGACGGCCCTGCCTATCTGCGGATGTGTCGTCTGGCGGTGGAGAATGTGACTGATTCCATTCCCGGCTACAAGTTTGAGCTGGGTAAGGGCGTTACCCTCCGGGATGGCTCTGACGTGACCATCATCGCTGTGGGCCTCATGGTCCAGGAGGCCCTGAAGGCCGCAGATATCCTGGCTGCCGAGGGCATCAGCGCCCGGGTCATCGATATGCACACTGTGAAGCCTTTGGACACCGAGTTGGTGTTGAAGGCCGCCCGGGAGACGGGCTGCATCGTCACCAGCGAGGAGCACAACATCATCGGCGGCCTGGGGGAGGCGGTGTGCGCCTTCACCAGCGAGCACTGCCCCATCCCCGTGCTCCGTCACGGGGTAGAGGACGTGTTCGGCCGCTCGGGCAAGGCCGCTCTGGTGCTGGAGTATTACGGTCTTACCGCTGAGAAGTTGGCGGACAAAGCCCGGCAGGCGGTAAAACTCAAAAAGTAAAGGGAAGATCATTCTTGGCTATCAAACTCATTGTCACCGACATGGACGGAACTCTTTTTGACGACGACCACTACACTGTCCCTCCCCGGAATATAGCGGCCCTCCGGGCCGCCCGGGAGAGGGGGATCAAGCTGGCTCTGGCCAGCGGCCGGACCTGGAGCATTCTCCAAAACGCGGCGACGCAGTTGGGGGGAGTGGATTACGCCATCCTGTCCAATGGCGCGGCCATCTGGGACGTGGGGACGGGAGAGTACATCTACGAGAACGGTTTTCCCAATCCCCAGGCGGTAGCCCTGATCGAGGGCCTGATCCGGGAGGACCTGCCCTTTGAGGTATACTGCCGTGGGCAGAATTATCTCCGCCCGGTGGATACGGACCGGCTGGGAGAGGGGCTTTTGAGTTCCAATTTTGCCGAGCTGTACCTGAAGCGGGGAGTGGCCCTGGCTCCCGATCTGGCGGCGGCCCTGAAGGGCCGGCCCATGGAGAAGATCAATTTGTTCTATGCTCCGGCGGAGCGGCAGGAAGCCCTGCGGGAGATGGCCCAGGCCACTGGACCGGTGGAGATCTCCAAGGCCATGGAGCGGAATATGGAGTTCAACTATGGAGGCGTCAGCAAGGGGGCGGCCCTGGCCGCCCTGGCGGAGCGTCTGGGTTTTGACCGGTCGGAGGTCATGGCCTTTGGGGACGCCAGCAACGACCTGACCATGCTCTCCTGGGCGGGCTGGTCCTTCGCCATGGCCAACGCCACGGAGGAGGCCAAGGCCACCGCCAGATACCAGACCGCCTCCAACAGTGAGGCGGGAGTGGGCCAAGGGGTAGAAAAGTTCGTTCTGGGACAATAAATAAAAAGAAAAGCGGCGTCTGGTTTCCAGACGCCGCTTTTTTAACGATAAGGGTGGTAAGTTTTGATTATAACAGGTGCGGTAAACAAGTGCGATAGCCTGTTCAGTAGAACAATAGGCTTTGGGGGAGATCATAGTGGCAGAAACACCGTTTATAACCTTTTGGGCCAACAAAGCGGAAACTGCCTCTTGGGCCCAGTCAGAAACCTGATCAAAGTCTGTATATTCAGTGGGGACAGATACACATTCTACCCGCTCTGGGTCTGTCTGAATGATAGCCCGATAGAGCATTGCGGCCAGTTGCTCTCGGGTAACGATTTTGTCTGGGGCAAAAATTCCTTCTCCCGCACCCTGAACGATCCCGGCAGCATAGGCTTTTTCAATATATTCGTCTTGGGTGTCAGAAAAAGGATGCTCTGGTGGCAAAGGCAGCTGCGAACCTAAGACGAGTTCGGTATATTGAACCAGCAAGGCCGCCATTTGGGAGCGGGTGATCTCAAAGGTATAATACCCGGCACAACGGGAGGGAACCAAACCGGCATCCAGAGCCGCATTGACCTCCGGCTCCGCCCAAGCGCTGATGGCGTCCTTTTTCAGCGGGTTTTTCATCAATCCGCAACGGCCATTCTCCATAATGTAGGTATAATCTACCGAATCGTCAAAAAAGACCGGATATTTCTGATAGTCGATCAAAAGAGTTCCATCTTCTGCCATCAAACCATAAAGGAATTGCGGA
>CATKDV010000198.1:0-3938 GCA_949746985.1 uncultured Eubacteriales bacterium
GAGCTCTGCGACCCGGAGCCCCTCCTCCGCTGCCTGGAGGAGCGGCTCTCTGGCGGCGCCCCCTCCAAGGCCAACCTCCGCACCCAGCTCTCCTATGCCAGCGCCCTCTTTCTCCTGGGCCGCCGGGAGGAGGGAGAGCAGATCCTTCTCCGGGCCGAAGCCTTTCTTCCCCAAGGGGAGGGTAAGGCGGATCGGATCTATTTTCACCTCCAGCAAGCCTCTCTTCTCCTCCTCCAAGAGGATCTGGATGGCGCCCGGGCCATTCTGAACCGCTCCGCCGCCCTTTTGGAGGGCCGGGCGGTCCCCGACGGGCTCCGGAAGTCCCTGGAAGGCCTGACCCTCCAGCTCCGCATCCAGACCGGCGACCCCGGGGATACCAGCCTGGAGAGTGACCTCCGCCTCCATCTTGTCAAGGCCGCCACCCCCTATACCCGGGTCTGCGCCAGCTTCCAGCTGGGCCACTACTACCTCTCCCGCAAGGATCTTTCCGCCGCCCGGCCTCACCTGGAGCTGGTGGTGAAGCAGGGCGGAAAGCTCCAGTTCCGGCAGCGGGCCCGGGAGCTGCTGTCCGATTTTCAGGACTGATCCCCGCCCCTGGTGCAGGATCCCCTTGACCCCGGGAAGCCAAAATGGTATACTATCTCCCGCTGACACCCCCCTCCCTTTCGGGACGGGGGCTTTCGGCGTTTTTCTGATTGTAACCATTTTGTTTCTATTTGTAACCTTTTGTAACCAGTTTTTGCCCTGCTTTTTTGGAGGTCTTGTATGGATCAGCTTCTTTTTGCCCTCTCCCGGCTCCCCGAATTTCAGCAGCTTGCCGCGGCGCTGGACAACGGGTTATCCCCCGCCGCCGTTTCCGGGTTGTCCCCGGTCCACCGGGCCTACTTTGCCGCCGCTCTCCGGCGGCAGTCGGGCCGCCCGGTGGCTTTGCTCTGCGCTGACGAGAGCGAGTGCCAGAGGATGGCCTCCGATCTGAAGGCCCTCACCGGGGAGGAGGTCTGGACTCTGCCCGGGCGGGAGTTCACCTTCCACAACGCCGCTGTGGTCTCCCGCCAGTGGGAGCACCGGCGGCTCCAGACTCTCTTGGCCCTCAGCCGGGGAGAGGTCCCCTTTCTGGTGGCACCGGCGGAGGCTTTTTTGCAGCGGACCATGCCCCCGGAGCTGCTGGCAAAGGCCAGCCGGGTCCTTAAAATGGGGGAAGCATACGACCTGAACGAATTGGCGGAAGTCCTCACCGCCGCAGGCTACTCCCGGTGCGACCAGGTGGAGGGCGCAGGGCAGTTCGCCCTCCGGGGGGGCATTCTGGACTTCTTCTCCCCCGCCCATCCCCAGCCCGTCCGCATGGAGTTCTTCGGGGACGAGGTGGACTCCATGGGGCTTTTCGACGTGGCCACCCAGCGGCGGACCGAGACTTTGGAGGAGGCCTGCGTCCTCCCCGCCGCCGAGGTGCTGCCCCAGTTCGCCCCCGGCGGGGTCATGGGCCTTGCCCAGGCCCTGGACCAGCGGCTGGCCGCGGCGGTGAAAAAAGGGGCCTCCGACCAGCTTTTGGTCACCCTGGCCCAGGACAAGGAGGCCCTGGAAAACGGTCTCTCCTTCCCCGCCATAGACCGGTATCTGGCCCTGATCTATCCCAAAATGGCCACGGCGGCGGACTATTTGCCCGGCGACGCCGCCGTCCTTATCAGCGACAGCCCCCGGTTTATGGAACGGTGCAAGAACTATTTGTGGCAGTTAAATGAGGACGTGACCGCCCTGGCGGAAAGCGGGGTCCTCCTGCCCGAGCTGGGGCGGTTCTGCCTCAGCGGGGAGGAGCTGACCGCCGCCCTGGACAACTGGCCTGTGGCCTATCTGGACTCCTTCGCCTCCTCCCAATATCCCCAGCGGCCCCGGCAGCTTCTCACGGTCACAGCAAAGCAGCTCTCGGCCTATGGGGTGAGCCTGGAGACCGCCGTCGGCGACCTTTCCCACTACATCACCGCCGGGTTTGCCGTGGTGGTACTGGCGGGCAGCGAGCAGCGGTGTTTGAACCTCCAGACCCTTCTGCGGGAGCAGAACGTCCGCTCGGCGGTGGATTTTAAGCTTTCCGCCCTGCCCCAGCCGGGACAGGCGGTGATCTGCTGCGGCGGACTTTCCGCCGGCATGGAGCTGCCCGCCGTCAAGCTGGCCATCCTCACCGAAGGCTCCGCCGCCCCGGTGAAAAAGAAAAAACCCAAGGCCCCCACCAACCGGGAGAAGCTCCACTCCTACGCCGACCTCTCGGTGGGGGACCTGGTGGTCCACCAGCAGTATGGGGTGGGCCGCTACCAGGGCATGGTGAAGATGGACGTGGACGGGGTGAGCAAGGATTACGTGAAGATCGCCTACGCCGGGGCCGACGCCCTCTACGTCCCCGCCACCCAACTGGACATGGTGAGCAAGTACATCGGCGGCGGCGAGGACGCCAATGAGACCAAAAAGCTCTCCCGGCTGGGGGGCGGGGATTGGGAGCGGCAGAAGGCGAGGGCCAAGAAGGCGGTGCAGGACCTGGCAAAGGGCCTTATCCAGCTCTACGCCCAGCGGCAGCGGCAGCCGGGGTTTGCCTTCTCCCCCGACTCCCCCTGGCAGAAGGAGTTTGAGGAGGAATTCGAGTATACCGAGACCGAGGACCAGCTGCGGTGCATCGCCGAGATCAAGCGGGATATGGAGATGGACAAGCCCATGGACCGGCTCCTCTGCGGGGACGTGGGCTACGGCAAGACCGAGGTGGCCTTCCGGGCCATCATGAAGTGCGTGCTGGATGGCAAACAGGCCGCCATTCTGGTGCCCACCACGGTGCTGGCCCGGCAGCATTACCTCACCGCCAAGCACCGGTTTGCCAAGTACCCCGTGGATGTGGAGGTCATCTCCCGGTTCCGCACCCCCGGACAGATGAAGGAGACGCTGCGGAAGGTCGCCGAGGGCGGCGTGGACCTGCTCATCGGCACCCACCGGCTTTTGCAGAAGGACGTGCAGTTTAAGAACCTGGGGCTGCTGGTGGTGGACGAGGAGCAGCGCTTCGGGGTGACCCACAAGGAGAAGCTGAAGGAACTTGCCCGGCAGGTGGATGTGCTGACCCTCTCGGCCACCCCCATCCCCCGGACCCTCAATATGGCCCTGTCGGGGATCCGGGACATGTCCACCCTGGAGGAGCCTCCCCTGGACCGCCAGCCCGTGCAGACCTACGTCATGGAGCACGACTGGTCGGTGCTCGCCGACGCCATGCGCCGGGAGCTGGAGCGGGGGGGCCAGGTCTACTACCTCCACAACCGGGTGGAGACCATCGCCCGGACGGCGGCCCGCATCCAGGAGATGCTGGGGGAGGAGGCCGTGGCGGCCGTGGCCCACGGCAAGATGACCCAGGAGGAGCTCAACGACGTGATGACCCGTATGTCCGAGGGAGAGGTGGACGTGCTGGTGTGCACCACCATCATTGAGACGGGCATCGACATCGCCAATGTGAACACCCTCATCATTGAGGATGCGGACAAAATGGGCCTTGCCCAGCTCCACCAGATCCGGGGCCGGGTGGGCCGGTCCAACCGGCGGGCCTTTGCCTACCTGACCTTCCGGAGGGGGAAGGTCCTCAGCGAGGTGGCCGCCAAGCGGCTGAGCGCCATCCGGGAGTTTGCCGAGTTCGGCTCGGGCTTCAAGATCGCCATGCGGGATCTGGAGATCCGGGGGGCGGGGAACGTGCTGGGGCCGGAGCAGTCGGGCTTCCTCATGAGCGTAGGCTACGACATGTACCTCCAACTTCTGGAGGAGGCCGTCCTCACGGAGCGGGGAGAGACGGTGGAACGGCCCGCCGAGTGCTCCGCCGACCTGACGGTGACCGCCTCCATCCCGGACCGGTACGTGCCCTCGGCAGAGCAGAGGATGGACCTCTACCGCCGCATCGCCCTGATCCGCAGCGAGAATGACGC
>CATKDV010000199.1:0-6196 GCA_949746985.1 uncultured Eubacteriales bacterium
GGTGAGGGGATAAAAAAGGAAAACAGCACCCAGGAACCTTTCAGGTCCCGGGGTGCTGTTTTCCTTAAAAATACAGGGGCGCAGGGCTTAGAAGTTCTCCTTAAAGAACTGCTCCAACTCAGCGCATACCTTGTCTTCGTTCTCACCCTCAATGGTGACGGTGACGGTTTCACCCTGCTTTACCGCCATGCTCATGAGGCCCATGAGCTTCAGAGCGTTAACGCTCTTGTCGCCCTTGGTGACGGTGACGGTGGTGCCCACATAGCCCTTGACCTGCTTGGCCATGACGCCGGCGGGACGGGCATGGAGCCCCATGGGATCGGTGATGGTGTACTGGAACTGTTTCATTGAAATGCATCCCTTTCCTTTGATTTTCGCCCGAAGGCAGTTACAAACGGTTACAAAAAGTTACAGATTAGTTACAACTGGCAATAAGGGCGTCCGCGTCGGCCTTCATCCGCAGAAAATCCTCCTGGCTCAAAGGCACGTCCAGAGAACGGGCGGTATCCTCGATCTGGGAAAGTTTTCGGGCGCCGCAGAGCACGTGGATGTTGGGGGAAAGCATAGAATTCCACTTGACAGCCAGATTGGCCAGGGTGCAGCCGTATTTTTCCGCCAGATCCTTCCAGCCAGCCAGCATCCGGTTGACCTTGGGGATATTTTCCGGTCTCCACCAGAGTTTGCCCTGGCGGGCAGAACCCTCCGGAAGAACATAGTCGTCGGAGATCTTTCCTGCCAGCAGCCCCTGCTCGATGGGGGAGTAGGTCTGGAGGGAGACGCCATGAGATTCACAGAAGGGAAGGAACTCGGTCTCCGGTTTGCGGTCCAGAATGCTCAGCTTCTCCTGGATCACGTCAAGCTGCCCGGCGTCCACATAGTCCTGAAGGACCCGCATGTCCACGTTGGAGGCGCCGATGGCACGGATCTTGCCCTCCTGCTTCAGTTTCAGCAGCTCGCCCATGGTCTCGGCCACGGGGACCAGACCGTAGGTCTTGCACTGCCAATGGGTGAAAAGAACGTCGATATAGTCGGTGCCCAGAGTTTTCAGGCTGACCTCCAGATCCCGGCGGATGGCCTTGGGGGACAGGTCCCGGTAGACGTTGCGCCCTTCCCGGGAAAAGTGGAGCTCGCCGCCCTCGTCATACCACTGTAGAGCGCACTTAGTGGAGAGGACTACCTTGTCCCGGGGCAATTCCCTGAGGGCCTTGGCCACCACTTCCTCGCTGTGGCCGAAGCCGTACACGCGGGCGGTGTCGACCCAGTTGATGCCCAGATCCACAGCCCGCAGGATGGTGTCTACCGACATCTGGTCGTCGTTATCACCCCACCAGCTGCCGCCGCCGATGGCCCAGCAGCCCAGGCCCAGGGCGCTGCACCGAATGCCGGAGCGCCCGATCTCTCTCAATTCCATAACGCGGTCCTCCTTAAAACTCGGGGATAAATCCCGCCAGAATAACGTCGGCGATGAGGATGCCGTAGCCGATCTTCCGCAGCTGCTTTTCCTTTTCAGACCAGACGTTGTCCGGGGTTGTCAGCTGCCTCTTTTGAAAGCTGACCTTGGCCGACATAATGCAGCCCATACCCGCCACCAGCAGGATCAACATGAGGATAAATTTGATACTCATGCAGCCTTAGGCCTCCACAAGACCTTTGACAAAGGCGGCCAGCTCAGGGTCCTTGCAGCCGGCGTTGAAGCACTCCAGGAACCGGGGGGTCAGGCTTTTCTTCAGAATGTCCTGATCCATGGCTTTCAATCCCTCGATGAGGGATTTGGCGGTGGCAGCCTTCATGGCAACCAGGGCCGCAGCGTTCCGGTTCTGAGACTCCTTACGGCCGGGCTCATTGGGATAGCCCATGCCCTTGGGGGAGCCAAAGGCCTTTTCAAATATGGTGTGGATATTCAGCTCGGCGCCCCAGCCAAAGCCCTTGGCGTAAGGAATGGAAAGGGCGTTGCCGTTGTTGATCTGAAGGAACAGATAGGCGTCGCTGGGCTCGATGCAGTAGCCGCACACCACGCCGGGGAAGGCGTTGAGGGCCATAAGGGCCCCCTGGCCGGTGCCGCAGCCGGTGACCACGAAATCAGCAGCGCCGCTGTTGAGCAGGAGGGCGGCCTGAACGCCCAGGTTCAGGTAGGTCAGGTAGTGGGGATCGTCGTCACACTCCATACCGGTATTGTAGACGGTGTGGCCCATGGGCTCCACCACGTCTTTGAGTTGGGCCAGGACGATGGCGTTCTTGGCGGCCTGACTGAACTCGTTCATCATCGCGATCTTCATAACTGTTCCGATCTCCTTCCATACTCCGTTTTTTTAAAGCAGGGGCAGGTGAAGCTTTTCACCTGCCCCTGCCGCAGAGTCTTATTCTTTGCTGCCGTTGTCGGCGAACTCGAAGATATAGCGGTCGTTGGAGCCGATCATCCGGATATATTCCTTGACAAACTTCTTGATGGCCGCCTCGGCAGTCATCATGATGTTCAGGTAGTCGGTGCCGGGTTCCTTCTCCCACTTTTCCTTCATGGCCACCTCGGCGGCGTGGAAGGCGTCGGTGCAGACGTTGATCTTATTGATGCCGCCGGCAACCGCCTTGCGGATGTTCTCCTCGCCGGAGCCGGAGCCGCCATGGAGGACCAGGGGCATCTTCAAAGCGGCTTTCAGTTCGGCCAGACGCTGGAAGTCCAGCTTGGGCACAAAGCCGGCGGGATACTTGCCGTGGGCGGTGCCGATGGCCACAGCCAGGGCGTCGATACCGGTCCGGGCCACAAAGTCCTTGGCCTGCTCCACGTTGGTGTACATATCGGAGGTCTGGCCGTCGCCGTCGGCGGCCTGGCCCACATGGCCCAACTCGGCCTCAACGCTGATGCCCTGGGCGTGGGCCAGATCCACGATCATGCGGGTCCGGCGCACGTTTTCCTCGTAGGGAAGGGAGGAGGCGTCGATCATAACGTTGGTGAAGCCCCGGTGCATGGCATCCACCTCGGTCTCGAAATCAGGACCGTGGTCCAGGTTCAGGCAGATGGGCACGTCGGCCCGCTCCGCCATAGCGATGATCATGGGGAGGATGTCGTCAGGATGGGCCAGCTTGGCCATCTGCCCCTTGCCCATCTGGACAATGATGGGGGAGTGCTCCTCGCTGGCGGCCTCGATGACCGCGCGGGCCATCTCCATGTTCACGCTGTTTACCGCCATGACGGCGTAGCCGTCCCGGTTGGCGTTGTCCAGAAGGTATTTCATGTTGACTAACATTGCTTTGGGTCCCTCCTAAGTATAGTAGAGGTGCAAGGCCGAAACGGCCCTTGGAACGAAGATGCAAATTAAAGATCGATATCCAGCTCCACGATCTCCTCTTCCTTGTTGTCCTCCTCGGAGGGCATCTTCTTCAGCACGGCATAGAGAACGCCGGTGATGACAGAGCCGATGACGCAGGCCAGGACCCACATGGCGGGGTTATTGGACAGAGGCATGACCAGGATGCCGCCGTGGGCGGCCTGGGTATTGACGCCCCAGGTCATGGCCAGGCCGGAGGCGATGGCGGAGCCGATCATGGAGGAGGGGATGACGCGCAGGGGATCCTCGGCCACGAAGGGCAGCACGCCCTCGGTGATGAAGCACAGGCCCATGGGGATGCAGGTGTAAGCGGTATCCTTCTGAGCGCGGGTGAACTTCTTGGGGGCGATGATGGCGGCCAGGCCCATGCCGATGGCGGGAGTCATACCGCCGATGATCTTGGCGGTCTCAGCGCAGCCGCCGATGCCGTCGGGCATATCAGCATAGAGAGCGTTGGCAGCCATAGAAGCGGTCTTGTTGATGGGGCCGCCCATATCGAAGCCCATGCAGGCGCCGATGACGGCGCCCACGATGAACAGGGAGCCGGAGGCCAGGCCCTCGATCCAGCCCTGGAAGGCCAGCATGATCATGGACAGAGGACGCATGAAGATGCCGAAGAACACGAAGGTGGCAACGGCGGTGGCGATCACGGGGATGATAAGTACGGGCATCAGGCCGCGCAGAGGCTTGGGCATCTTCCAGGACTTCATCCACTCAACAAAGTAGCCGATGAGGAAGCCCATGAGCAGAGCGCCCAGGAAGCCGGTCTTGGTGGGGCCGCCGGCGAAGAAGCCGATGGCGAAGCCGGGGACGATGCCCGGACGGTCAGAAATGGAGTAGGCAACGCCGGCGCAGAGGAAGGCGTAGGCCCAGTTAAAGCCGTTGCCGTTGAGCTGACCCAGCATGGCCATGAAGTCGCTGAGCTTGCCGATGGAGTAGCCGGAGTAGGCCAGGCCGTTGATGAGGGGCTCGCTGAGGTCCACGCCGGACCAGCTGAAGGCCTTCTGGATGGCACCCATGATACCGGCCATGACCACCATGGGGATCATAAAGGAAATACCGGTCATAATGTGCTTTTAATGTCTTTTCCGCTGAGTTTCATAACTTTTATTCCACCTCTCTACAAATTCTCGCTTTTGGTACGGACACAGGGTCATTTGGCAGCCAATTTTTTCTCGATCGTTGCGATCAGGCTCTTAGGCTGCTTCATGGCCAGGGCGATGGGGATGTCCACGATCCGCTTGTCCTTGAAGCGCTCTTGTCCACGGATGGCAATATCATGGCAATAGATGATGACGTCCGCTTCTTGGATCTCCTGGGCGGTGGGCTCGTTCTGTACGCCGGCAGAGCCTTGCGTCTCCACCTTGCACCAATGCCCCATCTCCTCGGCGGCCTGCTGAAGCTTCTCGGCCACGATATAGGTGTGGGCGATACCTGCGGTGCAAGCCGTCACTGCGATGATCTTCATTTGCTACACCTCCTTTTGTTGGATTTTGGAGCACCCGATATTAGGTCAGAAATCGAGGTCGAGGTCCACGATCTCTTCTTTCGCTTCCACAGCCTCCAGCTCGGAGTCGTCGCAGAGAATGGTGTCGATGATCTCCTGCACCGTTTCGCACTGGCCCAGCTTGACCACCCGGGCCTCGGTGCCCAGCTTCATGGCCAGCTGGCTGAGCAGGAGCTGGTGGTTCTCCACAAAGCTGCCGTCCACCATGACGCAGAAGAGGAAAATGAGCCGGGTCTCCTGCCAGCCGTCGTCGGAGAGCTCGCTCTCCCAGCGGATGGGGTTCACCGTCTTGCCGATGGCGATGCCCAGCTTCCTGGCGGCGGGGGAGTGGCCGTGGGGGATGGAGATGCCCTCTCCCATGCCGGTGGGACCTTCGGCCTCCCGGTCATAGATGTCGGAGACGAACTGGTCCACGTTGTCGATATATCCGTTTTTCAGGAGGGTGCCCGCCAGATTGCGCAGTACCTCATCCTTGGTGGAACCCTCCACCTTCAGGTCAATGATGGCCGGGTCGAGAATGGTGCTCAGGTCCTTGTTTTCCATGCCGTGTCCTCCTCACTTTTGAATAAGCTGTTTGTACATGGCTTTGATCTCGTCATCGGGGACGAACTCCCCCTTTACATCCTTCAGCTCGGTCTCGATCTGGCTGAAATGGATGGCCTTGATGTCGCTGCGAAGGTGGGTGAGATCCGCTTCGTCGCTGAAGGCCAGCCGTGCCTCCATATGGACCTGGGGAAAAGCGGAGACCACCCGGTTCAGGTAGGCGATCATATCCTTGGTAGGGTTGAAATGGCGGTAGAGATGCTCCTTGCCGTCGGCCTCCATCCGCTTTACGTTCCAGGAATCGTCCCGGGAGCTGCCCCAATATTGGCCGGTAGCTTTGTCGTAGCAGAGGACCATGATGCCTTTGTTATAAAAAATGATACAGAATTTGGCGCGCTGCTTCTCTTCGTTGACGATGGAGGAGAACACCAGCTTGTGGATCCCGATCTGGGAGCGGAGATATCCGCTCTCAGAGCAATCCCGCAAAATCACAAAACGCAGAAAATAGGGAAGAAAGCCGCCAAACAGGCAGGCGTATATGTCCCCCTTATAACTTTTATGAAGGCGGACACCCTGGAATACCCAGGCCAGCGCCATCACGCCCAGAATGGTCGCGACCAAAAGAATCATTTTATCCACAGAATGCACCAACTCTCACGTACGTATCCTTCATTTATTCGTAATAATTTTACTATAAATCCCCCTTGAAGTCAATGATTTATTAGTAAAAAATGCGAAATAGCAATGAGCGGGCAGATGTATACAATTTTATAAAAAACGGGTAAAATAGAGCATTCCCGCCCCCCAAAAGAAGGGGCGGGAA
>CATKDV010000200.1:0-12216 GCA_949746985.1 uncultured Eubacteriales bacterium
CATTGACATCTCCAACGTAAACACTCTCATCATTGAGGACGCGGACAAAATGGGCCTGGCCCAGCTCCACCAGATCCGGGGCCGGGTAGGCCGCTCCAGCCGGAGAGCCTTCGCCTATCTGACCTACCGCCGGGGCAAGGTCCTCTCCGAGGTGGCCTCCAAGCGCTTGGGTGCCATCCGGGAGTTTGCGGAGTTTGGCTCCGGCTTCAAGATCGCCATGCGGGACCTGGAGATCCGGGGGGCGGGCAACGTGCTGGGTCCGGAGCAGTCCGGGTTTTTGATGAGCGTAGGCTACGATATGTATTTGCAGCTTTTGGAGGAGGCCGTCCTCACCGAGCGGGGAGAGACGGCGGCCATCCCCGCCGAGTGCTCCGCCGACCTGACGGTCACCGCTTCTATTCCCGACCGGTACGTGCCCTCGGCCCAGCAGCGGATGGACCTCTACCGCCGCATCGCCCTGATCCGCAGCGAGAATGACGCGGACGATCTGACCGACGAGCTTATTGACCGCTACGGGGACCCGCCCCGGCAGGTGAACAACCTGATCGCCGTGGCCCTCCTCCGGTCCGACGCGGCCCGCTGCGGGGTAAAAGAGCTGACCCAGAGGGGAAACAGCGTCGTCTTCTCTCTGGAGAAGTTTGACCTGCGGCGGGTATCCACCCTCTGCGCCCAGGAGCGGTGGAAGGGGCGCATCCTCTTCTCCGCAGGGGAAAAGCCCGCGCTGACCCTGCGGCTCAAAAAGGGGGAGGACCCGCTGAAGTTTGCAAGGGCGATGGTGGAAGACTACGGCAAGATAGAGTAAAAAGGCCAAACATGGATCCCAATTCCCACGTTTCTAACGCCTATTTCCAAAATTGGGGGCGTATGTTCATTGCCGGACCCTACAGCTTTTCCTTTTTCATTTTCATGGGGGGTATTTTTATGACCGATGAGGAGTATATGTCCCAGGCGCTGGCGCTGGCCCGGGAGGCCCTGGAGGAGGGAGAGGTCCCGGTAGGGTGCGTCATCGTCTGGGAGGACGGGCGCATTGTGGGCAGGGGGCGCAACCGCCGGGAGGGGGACCGGGACGCCCTGGGCCACGCCGAGCTGGAGGCCATCCGGATGGCCTGTCAGGTCACGGGGGGCTGGCGGCTGAACAGGGCCAGGCTCTATGTCACCTTGGAGCCATGCCCCATGTGCGCCGGGGCCATCCTCAACGCCCGGATCCCGGAACTCCACTACGCCGCCAAGGATCCCGCCATGGGCGCCTGCGGGTCGGTGCTGAATCTCTTTGAGGAGCGGTTCGGATCCCACCCCCGGATCTACCGGGGGCCGCTGGAGGCCGAGTGTGGGCGGCTGTTGTCCGACTTTTTTGCCCGGACCAGGGAGCGGGGGGACAAGACAGGGCGGCGGGAGCGGTAAATTTCATTCTTTTGTAACAACTCCCGGTTTTCTTTGTAACAATTCTCCGGTATTCTATCCTTGTGCAAGAGAACATCTTCTTTTCATTCTATCCTCCAATCCTTTTGCAAAAAAACGGCGGTCTCCGCCGTTTTTTTGTGCCGTGTCTTCTATTACGGAAATACGACAGAGATTTTTTGAGATTTAATCCTTCTGTAACAACTTTTGTTTCCTTCGTTCACAACTGTCCGGTATTATAACACTTGCAAGAGACAGTTTCTTTTTCATTTCATTGTATCCTCTTTCCTTACGAAACAGGTCAGGCGAAAGCCTGACCTGTTTCGTATATTGTCCCGCCGCGCTAAATATGGTATAGTATGTTTTTATCCCACATTTTCCCTGGGGAGGGATCGGAATGCTCTCTATTCTTCTCATCGCCCTGAGTCTGGCCATGGACGCCTTTGCCGTATCGGTATCCACCGGCATCGCCGTCCCCGGCTTTGGGGTCAGGCAGGCCGCCCGCATCGGGCTTTGGTGCGGGTTTTTTCAGTTTTCCATGCCTCTGGCGGGCTGGTTTTTGGGCTCCAGCGTAAAGAGCTACATAGAGTTTATCGACCACTGGATCGCCTTTGGCCTGCTGGCCCTGATCGGCGCTTCCATGATCCGGGAGGCCCTCTCTGGGGAGGGGGGGGAGGCCGTTGCCGACCTGTCGGTGAGGCGGCTGTTTTTCCTGGCCCTGGCCACCAGCATCGACGCTTTGGCGGTGGGGGTCACCATGGCCTTTATGAAGGACGTGAATATCCTCCTCTCCGCCGCCGTCATCGGGGCGGTGGCCTTTTTGATGGCCATGCTGGGGGGCCTGCTGGGCCGGCGGCTGGGCCAGCTTTTCCAAAAGCGGGCCACGCTGCTGGGGGGCGCAGTGCTTATCCTTATTGGGGTGAAAATTTTGGGGGAGCACCTTTTGGGGAGTTAAAAATGAACCGCAAAAAAGGACTCGGCCTTTGGTCGCCGCGGGCGGCTAATTAAAAAGGTCGGGCTGCGGCGGTCACCGCAGCGTTTCATTTTTTTCCTTTTCCTTTTTTCTTTTTCTTGACATTTTTTTCGCTGCGTGGTAATATTGCATTCAAATTCAGCATGATAGAGGCGCGGTTCTCATCAGTATCCGTTTCCAAGGCCAGACAGCCGGGACGGGGAAAGGGAGCGCCGCCGAAGGGGGCTGCCGGTGTCTGCCGGGGCTTTGCCTGGGCCAAGGGGAAATACCTTTTGGACTGTCACAGCAATGTGAAGCGCTATCATGGTTCCATACGGGACCATCCCATTGGGTCCCCCTGTGTGTATGAGGCCATGAGCGCTTTGCGTTCCGGGCCTCATTTTTTCATGCGGGAAAGAATGGAGAGAGACAACCATGGAACCTGTCAGCCAGTTCTACAACACCTTCTGGGCCCTGGTCCCCCCTGTGGTGGCCATCGGCCTGGCCCTCATCACCAAGGAGGCCTACTCCTCCCTGTTCATCGGCATCCTGGTGGGGGCCCTGCTCCAGTGCAATTTTGCCCTGGTCCCCGCCCTGGACGCCATCGTCAACGACGGCCTGATCTCCGCCATCGGGGGCAACGCGGGCATCTTTTTGTTCCTGGTGATCCTGGGGGCCATCGTGGCTTTGGTGAACGTCTCCGGCGGGTCCGCCGCCTTCGGCCGCTGGGCCGAGACCCACATCAGGACCCGGGTGGGGGCCGCCCTGGCCACCTTTGTGCTGGGCATTCTCATCTTTATCGACGACTACTTCAACTGCCTCACCGTGGGCTCGGTCATGCGGCCCGTCACCGACGGGCACCGGATCTCCCGGCCCAAGCTGGCCTACCTCATCGACGCCACCGCCGCCCCGGTGTGCATGATCGCCCCGGTGTCCTCCTGGGCCGCCGCCGTGTCCGGCGTGATCTCGGACAATGACCTGGAGCTGGGCTACGACGGCATTGAGCTGTTTATCCGGGCCATTCCCTACAACTTCTACTCCCTGCTCACCTTTGTGTTCATCATCGCCCTGGTGGTGATGAAGTTCGACTACGGCCCCATGGCCGGCTTTGAGCGCAAGGCCCAGCAAAATGGCGACCTGGCCGCCCTGGGGGAGGCCGCCGACGAAGCGGGCAACCCCAAGGGGAAGATCCTCGACCTGGTCCTGCCGGTGGTGGTGCTCATCGTCAGCTGCGTCATCGGCATGATCTATGTGGGCGGCTTCTTCGGCGTGGACGCCTGGGGCGGCACCGACTGCGCCGGCAACTTTGTGGCGGCCTTCGCCAACACCGACGCCACCGTGGCTCTGCCCTGGGGCGGACTTATCACCCTGGTATTCACCGTGGCCTACATGGTGCTCCGCCGGCTGACCAGCTTTAAGGACGCCATGGCCTGTCTGCCCAAGGGTTTTATCGCCATGGTGCCCCCCATCACCATCCTGACTCTGGCTGTAAGTCTGAAGAACATGACCAGCGCCCTGGGGGCCGACCAGTTCGTCAAGGGGGCCATGGAGGGGGCCTCCCAGGGTCTTTACAGCCTCCTCCCCGCCGTGATCTTCCTGGTGGCCTGCCTGCTGGCCTTTGCCTCCGGCACCAGCTGGGGCACCTTCGGCATCCTCATCCCCATCGTCTCCGCCGTCTTTGCCCCGGGCAGCGTCCAACTGGTCATCGGCGTGTCCGCCTGCCTGGCGGGGGCCGTGTGCGGCGACCACTGCTCCCCCATCAGCGACACCACTATCATGGCCTCGGCGGGAGCACAGTGCGACCACGTGACCCATGTGTCCACCCAGCTGCCCTATGCGGTCACGGTGGCGGGAGTGAGCTTTGTGAGCTATATCATCGCCGGGTTCGTCCCCAACGTCCTCATCGCTCTGCCCATCGCCGTGGCCCTGATGGTGGCCACCCTGTTCGTCATCCGGGCAAAGGTCGGAAGAGAGGGGTAATACGGCCTGTGAAAGGAGGAGGCCCCGCCGGTGGCGGGGCCTCCTCCCTCTTCTCAGCAAAATTCGATCCCGCTTCCGTCCATGCTTCTGATCCGGGCCAGGGACTCCACCCGGAGGCCCTTGGAGCGCAGGCGCTCTCCCCCGGGCTGGAAGGCCTTTTCGATGCAGATCCCCGCCCCCGCCAGGCTGGCTCCGGCCTGGGATACGATAGAGATAAGGCCCTCCAGCGCCGCACCATTGGCCAAGAAATCGTCAATGATCAGCACCCGGTCCCCCGGGCCGAGAAAATCTTTGGACACCATCACGTCGTATACCCCGCCGTGGGTGAAGGACTCCACCGGGGCGGTGTAGACGCTGCCGTCGATGTTTTTGCTCTTGCTCTTTTTGGCGAAGATCACGGGCACGTTGAAATACTGCCCTGTCACACAGGCTACGCCGATGCCGCTGGCCTCTATGGTCAGGAGCTTGGTGACATTTTCCTCCCCGAAGAGCCGGAAAAATTCCTTGCCCATCTCGTTGAAAAGGGTCACGTCCATCTGGTGGTTCAGAAAGCTGTCCACCTTCAGGATGGCGCCGTTCTCCCGGATCTTTCCGTCCTGGCGGATGCGGTCTTCCAGCAGTTTCATTTTCCATTCCTCCCGGTATTATTTAGCTTCCATTTTACCGGATGTTTCCGAAAAAAGCAATCCCATTGTATCTCGCGTCGAAACCTGCTATAATGACCGCAGACGGGGTCGGCTTCCGGCCCCCATAGAAATTTTTTCGCTTCCCAAGGGAGGTCCCCCATGCGCTTTCTGAAACGACAATTTGTCCCCGCTGTTCTGGCGGCGGTGCTGCTTCTCGCATTCTCCCCCCTGGTCCCCACGGCCCGGGCCGACTACGCCGACGCGGAAAATACCTGGGCCGCCGAAGTGGTGGAAAAGGCCGCCGCCTACGGCCTTATGGAAGGCCGCCCCGACGGCACCTTCGGCGTGGGGGTGGATATGACCCGGGCGGAGTTCGTTACGGTTTTGTGCCGGATGTTCGCCTGGGAGGTCAGCGGGGACCCTGCCCCTATCCACCCGGACTGCGAGGGGCACTGGGCCCTGCCCTACATTGACGCTGCCGCGCGGCACGGGGTGGAGGACAACGGCGGGGTTTTCCGGCCGGACGACTACATCTCCCGGATGGAGATGGCCCAGATGCTGGTCCAGGCGCTGGGGTATGACCGGCTGGCCCGGTCTCTGTCCGATGTGGACCTCCCCTTCCCCGACGTGACCGAGGACAGGGGCTGCGCCGCCATCGCCTATGACTTTGGGATCATCACCGGTATGGAGGAGAATGGGGTCCTGAAATTCCTCCCCTCCTTCTCCGCCACCCGGGAGCAGTGCGCCGCCATGCTGGTGCGCTGCTACGAGCGGCTTCAGGCGGGGAACCAATGGCTCCATGGGTTTTATGCGTTCAGCTCCTATTCCCAGCTCTCCTACACCGCCGCGATGGATGGGGTCAGCCTGGGCTGGGCCAGGCTGGAGGTGGACGAGGAGGGAACGCCTCTGGTGAACTCTACGGCAGAGAATGGCAACGACTGGGCAAAGCCCGAGCAGTCCGACCTGGTCACCGATTATCTGCTGGAGCGCTCCATTCCCTATAACCTCAATGTTTTTGGCTCCGCCGCCACCTTTGCCGCCATCACGGAGGCCTCCGCCCAGACCCAGGCCGTTGCCGCCCTGGTCTCCGCCGCCCAGCCCTATGCGGGCCTGACCATGGATGTGGAGGGCCTTCGCACCGAGCATCGGGAGGGCTACGCCGCCTTTATGTCCCAGCTCCGCGCCGCCCTCCCGGCGGACAAGACCCTCTACGTCTGCGTCCAGCCCGACACCTGGTTTGGGGGCTTTGACTACCGGGCCTTGGGAGAGAGCTGCGACAAGGTGATCTTGATGGCCCACGACTATCAGTGGTCCTCCATCCCCGAGCACTATGTGGGTACAGACAAGACCTATTGCCCCGTGACCCCCATCGATCAGATCTACACCGCCCTGCGGCACATCACAGACCCGGACACCGGGGTGCAGGACAAGGGCAAGCTGGCCCTGGCCATCTCCTTCAACACCACCGGGTTCCATGTGGACGAGAACGGGCTTCTTTTGGACCAGACCTTTTACCACCCCGCCTCGGCCACCATCGCCCAGAGGCTCCAGCAGGAGGATTCCCTCCGGGTCTGGGATGATCAGAGCCGGAACCCCAACCTATATTACGCCGCCGAGGGGGAGCACTACCGCCTGTGGTATGAGGACGCCCAGAGCGTGGCGGAAAAGCTGCGCCTGGCCCGGATGTTTGGCGTCACCGGCGTCTCGGTCTGGCGGCTGGGCATGATCCCCGACTACCCGGACGTTGCGTGTTATGACGTCTGGTCCGTCCTGTCCCAACGCGCTTAAAAGAAGGAGGCACACCCCATGGAACCTGCCAAACCTACCCCTGCTCAAACCCTGAAGGCCTTTTTCTTCATGACCCTGGGCTCCGCCCTGGTCAGCGTGGGGGTCTACTTTTTCAAGTTTCCCAACCACTTCTCCATGGGCGGCGTTTCGGGTCTCAGCATCCTCCTGGGCCAGCTCATTCCCGCCCAGATGGCTACCCCCGCCACCATCAACTCGGTCATCACCGTCCTCTTTCTCATTCTGGGCTTTTTGGTACTGGACCGGTCCTTCGGGCTGCGGACGGTCTACTGCTCCCTGCTCTACTCCCTGCTCATCCAGCTTTTCGAGCGGATCCTTCCCCTGGCCCGGCCCCTCACCGACCAGAAGATGCTGGAGCTCTTCTTCGCCGTTATCCTCCCCGCTCTGGGGGCCGCCATCCTTTTTAATATGGACGCCTCCACCGGCGGCACCGACATTATGGCCATGATCCTGAAAAAGTTCTCCGGCATGGACGTGGGTCGCGCCCTGCTCATCTCCGATGTGCTTATTGCCGCCTCCGCCCTTCTGGTCTTTGACGTGGAGACGGGCCTGTTCGCCCTTCTGGGCCTGGCCCTTAAGTCGGTGCTGGTGGACTCGGTCATCGAGTCTCTGAACCGGAAGAAGTCCTTTACGGTGGTGACCCACACCCCCGAGCCGGTGTGCCACTTTATCAACGAGGAGCTCCACCGGGGGGCCACCCTCTGGAAGGGGCAGGGGGCCTATACCGGGCAGGACCAGTTCATCATCCTCACCGCCCTGTCCCGGCAGCAGGCGGTGCAGCTCCGGAACTATCTGAAGCGGACCGACCCCCACGCCTTTATGTTAATAACAAACTCCAGCGAGATCTTTGGCAAGGGGTTCCTTCGGGCGTGATCTCCTTCCCTTCGGGGCGTGTGGACGTATCATCCGTAAGGCGGCAGAGCCGCCAACGGCTGAACAGCCCCACGCCTTTATGCTTATTACCAACTCCAGCGAAATTTTCGGCAAGGGTTTTCTCCGGGCTTAAGGTGAATGGAAATATTTCCCAGCTCGTCCTTCTTCCCCTTCTTTCCCCATCAAAAAATGGTAAAATCTGGTTATCCAGACCAAACCATTGGGAAAGAAGGGGTTTTTACTTATGCCATTCCTCCGAAAAAAGGGGCTTTTCGAGTCCAGCCGCATTCAATATCTCCCCATTGACGGGATCGTCCCCAACCCTGCCCAGCCCCGGAAACACTTTGCCCGGGAAGGGCTGGAGGAGCTGTCCGCCAGCATCGCCGCCCACGGGATCCTTCAGCCCCTGTCGGTCCGCCGGGCTGAGGGCGGCTATGAGCTGGTCTCCGGGGAGCGGCGGCTTCGGGCCGCCAAACTGGCGGGGCTTACGGAGGTCCCCTGCCTCCTCATCACCGCCGACGAGACCCAGTCCTCTTTTTTAGCGCTTATCGAAAACGTCCAACGCCGGGACCTGGATTTTTGGGAGGAGGCCCAGGCTATCCAGGCTCTTTTGGACGCCACCGGCCTATCCCAGGAGGCGTTGGCCAAGCAGCTGGGCAAGGCCCAGTCCTCTCTGGCCAACAAACTGCGGCTTTTGAAGCTCCCCTCCGAGACTTTGGAACTTCTTCGCCGGAACGGATTTACCGAGCGGCACGCCCGGGCCCTCCTGCGCCTGCCCGACCCGGAGAGCCAAAGCTCCGCCGCCCGGTATATCGTGGGCCATGATCTGACGGTGGCCAGGGCAGAGTCCTACGTGGAGACCCTTCTCCACCCCGCCCCCCAGCGGAGTAAGCCCACTTTTCTCTTAAAGGACGTCCGTTTTTTCCTGAATACGGTGACCCGAGGCCTTTCCCTGATGCAGAGCGCGGGGGTAGCCGCGGCTTGTGACCGGCAGGACACCGACCGCGAGATCCTGCTGACCATCCGGATCCCCCGGTAAAAGGATCCGATACGAAATATTTTCCCTGTTTTGAGAAGCGCAGGAATGTTTCACGTGAAACATTCCCGCGCTTTCTTTCCTCTTTTTGTCTTTCTCTCTTGCAAGTCCATGATTTTCTGGGTATAATAGGTTTTGCTCTGATTTTACAAAAAGAAAGGATGTGCGTCCATGGCAAAACGGATCGCCATCGTAAATCAAAAGGGTGGAGTGGGCAAGACCACCACCTGCGTCAATTTGGCTTCAGCCTTACGGGCCCAAGGAAAGCGAGTCCTCCTCTGTGACTTTGATCCCCAGGCCAACGCCACTTCCGGCCTGGGGGTGGACAAGACCACCGCCACCCCCAGCATCTATGAGGTCCTTATTGAGGGGGTCCCCTGTCAGAAGGCCATTGTCTCCACCCCCTACTGTGATGTGCTTCCCGTCAACAAAGCTTTGGCAGGAGCCGGTATTGAGATGATCGGCATTCCTGACCGGGAGCATCTGCTGAAGAAGGCCCTGGACAGTGTGGCGGAGCGCTATGATTACATCCTCATTGACTGCCCTCCCTCCCTGGAGCTGCTGACCCTGAACGGACTTTGCGCCGCCGACTCGGTGCTGGTGCCTGTCCAGTGTGAGTACTACGCTCTGGAGGGGCTTTCCGATCTACTGGGAACGGTTCGGATCGTGAAGCGGTCCCTGAACCCCGGCATTGAGCTGGAGGGGGTGCTGCTCACCATGTACGACAGCCGCACCAACCTGTCCATGCAGGTGTCGGAGGAAGTGAAACGCCACTTCCCCGGGCAGGTCTACGCCACGGTAATCCCTCGGACGGTCCGGCTCTCCGAGGCTCCCAGCCATGGCAAGCCCATCGACGCTTACGACCCCTATAGCCGGGGCACCGAGGCTTACCGGGATCTGGCGGCGGAGATCATCGCCGGCAATACATAGAATGTTTCACGTGGAACATTCCGGAAAGGGACCACATGTTTATGGCAGGAAAATGGAAGCGTGCCCTGGCCTGTCTTCTCGCCGTCACTGCGCTGGCAGTGGGCGGACGCTACGTTCTCACCTGCCCCCTCCCCTTTTCTCCCTGGCTCTGGCAGAGGTTTGACGGTCTGCGGGGGCGGATGCTGGATGATCTGTTGGAGGAACACCTTTCCGCCGGGATGACAAGGGACGAGGTCTGTGCCCTTTTGGGCGGGAGCGAAAATTCCCTGCGCTTCCCGTACGACTATCAGGAAGAGACCTATGAGGTTTTGCGGGAGACCTACTATGTTCAGGACAACGGGGTCTTCGATGCTGACTTTTTGAGCCTCTACTACGCGGAGCAGGACGGGAACTATGTCTATAAGGCCCACCGACTGGAAACCGTCGATCTGTTTTAATGGAAACTGTGCGAAAAGAAAGGAAGTATTATATGGCAGCAAAGGAACGTGGATTGGGCAAGGGGCTGGGCGCCCTTTTGGGGGACGCCGCTTTGCAGACCCAGCAGGAGGGGCAGGGCTCCTTCTCCCTGCCCATCTCTCAGGTGCAGCCGGGGCTGAACCAGCCCCGGAAGCGGTTTGAACAGGAGGCGCTGGACGAACTGACCGAATCGGTCCGGACCTACGGTGTGGTCCAGCCCCTGACCGTGCGGCGGCTCAGCTCGGGCTACTATCAGATCATCGCCGGGGAGCGGCGGTGGCGGGCCGCCAAGGCCGCCGGGCTGAAGGAGGTCCCCGCTGTGGTCATTGAGGCCGACGACCGGAAGGTCATGGAGATCGGCCTGATCGAAAACCTCCAGAGGGAGGACCTGAACCCCATTGAGGAGGCCAAGGGCTACAAGAGCCTTTTGGAGGAGTACGGCATGACCCAGGAGGATATCTCCCTGCGGATGGGCAAGTCCCGGCCCGCCATTGCCAACGCTCTGCGGCTGCTGGAGCTGCCCGATGTGGTGCTGCAGCTTTTGGAGGAGGGGCGGTTGTCCGCCGGACATGGGCGGGCTATTTTGGCGGCGCCCTCTAAATCGGACCAGCGGGCCTTGGCCCAGCAGGTCATAGAGGAGGGGCTTTCGGTCCGCCAGACAGAGGCGCTGGCAAAAAAGCTTTCCCAGCCCAAAAAGGAACCGGCAAAAAAGCCTGCCGATCCCAACCAGATCTACCGGGACGAGGTGGCCCGGAACATGTCCAAGAAGTTTGGCCGCCGGGTCTCCATTGTCCAGGGGACGAAGAAGGGCAAGGTGGAACTGGAATATTACGATGAGGGCGACCTGATGAGTCTCCTGGATATTCTGGAGAATTCTGACTTCCCCCTCCCGAAGGGAGGGTCACGGATTTGAGCCATAAGGATCCCGGCTCTCTCCAGCACCAGGCGGAGCACGCCCGCTCCCGGCGGCAAAGCCCCATAATAGGATATCTGATGATCCTGTTTGCCGCCGCCTTTCTTCTTCTGCTGCTGGCCTATTTTCAGCAGCAGCGGGCCAATTCAGAGGCCACCGACGCTTTAAAGCAATCCGCCTCGGCGGTACAATCCATCCAGAACCTCATCGATGAAAACGCCGAACTGCGCCAGCAGGTGGAACTGCTGGAGGCCCAAACAGCGGAATTAGAGAGCCAGCGCGAAAGCTATGAGGAACTGTTCCACACCGCAGACGCCGAAGCCGCTCAGCTCAGCCAAGCGGTAGAGGCTTACCGCCTGTTTTTCCGGATGGACCGGCTCTACCGGGCCCAGCGGTTTTCCGACGCCGCGGAGTTGATCGGGCAGATCGAGGCCTTGGGAACGCCCTCCTCCCTGCTCTCCGGAGCTCCTCTCAGCAATGAGAACGCGGAGGCCACTCCCCTAAGCCGGTATGAGCAAATCAGAAGGCAGCTGCAGGAATGGGATTATTTGAAATAGCTCCATGTTTCACGTGAAACATTCAAAATTTAATGAGGTGATTCGATATGTTGGATATAAAGTTCATCCGGGACAACCCCGAGGCTGTGAAGGAAAATATCAGGAAGAAGTTCCAGGAGGCCAAGTTGCCTTTGGTGGATGAGGTCATTGCTCTGGACAGAGAGAACCGGGAGACCATCCAGGCCGCCCAGGAGCTGCGGACCGCCCGGAACGCCAAAAGCAAGCAGGTGGGTATGCTCATGGGTCAGGCTAAGAAGGATCCCTCCAAGCTGGAGGAGGCCGAGGCCCTGAAGGCGGAGGTGAAGGCGGACGCGGACACCCTGGCCGCCCTGGAGGAGAAGGAGGGCGTGCTGGCTGAAAAGATTCGGCACATCATGCTCCAGATCCCCAACATCATCGACCCCAGCGTACCCATCGGCCCCGACGACTCCGCCAATGTGGAGGTGGAGCGGTTTGGGGAGGCCAAGGTCCCCGACTTCCCCATCCCTTACCACACCGAGATCATGGAGAGCTTTGACGGCATCGACATGGACGCGGCGGGCCGGGTGTCTGGGGCTGGGTTTTACTACCTGCTGGGGGACATTGCCCGGCTCCACGAGGCGGTGCTGGCCTATGGACGGGATTTTATGATCTCCAAGGGCTTTACCTACTGCATCCCCCCCTTCATGATCCACGGCAATGTGGTGGAG
>CATKDV010000201.1:0-3044 GCA_949746985.1 uncultured Eubacteriales bacterium
GACACCACCCGGCCCACCGAGGAGAGAGGGGTGGCGGTCAGGTCCATGCGGATCGTGGCGGTCCGGGAGCCCAGAACCGTCTGGATGGTGGAGGGACTGGCGGCGGTTCGGAAGCTGGGGGACCAGAGGGCCCAGCCCTCTGCCTCCAAGCGGTCCCGAAGGGCGCTGTTCAGGCCCTCCGACCCGGATACGATCCGGGTCTTGACCCGGGCGATGTGGCTTAGAAGCCGGTTGCCCTCCTCCAATTGGGCGAGGGCGGCTTCCGGTTCCAGAGAGCTGTCCAGGAGAAGGCCCACCGAGTGGCCCGCCGCCACCGCCTTTCGGACCTGGGAAGCCCGGGCAGGGAGAGAGTCGGGGGTGAAGAGGAACAGGGCGTACACCCCTGAGGGGAAAAGAGAGGTCAGGTCGGTATCAGCTTGGGAAGCGTTGATGGAGAGGTAGAGCCGCACATCTCCGTTGCTGCCGGCAGGAGGACGGCTGCTCACCGGCGGAGCGGGGGTGGAGGTGGCCGCAGGAGCGGAGGGCTGGGGGGCCAGACTTTGGAGGATCTGGTTATACCGGGTGGTCATAGCGCTCCGGGCGGAGGTGAGGAAGGTGCCGTCGTCCATATGGGGGGAGGACAGATTGGTGATGCGGATGCAGGTGCCCCGGTCGGTGGTGGGCAGGAAGGAGTATTGGAGGCCGAAAAAGCCGCACACCGCCGCGGCGGGCACATAGGGGATCCCGTTCCGGGTCACGGCGTGAAAGCTCATGGCGTTGCCCAGGTTGTCCTCGCACCGGCCGTTGTCGTTCATGGTGAAGGTGAGCATACCGCTGAGGGCGTACAGGGTGAGGATGGTGCCCCGCTCTGGGGTGATGCCGTAATAGACCCCCAGGTCTACCCCTGTCAGATTCCGGTCAAAGGTGGAATAGGGAATGTAAATGGTCCCGCCCACCGCCAAAGGCAGGGCTCCGCCGGGAAGGTCGCAAAATTTATCATTGGTGGCCAGCAGATAGACCGGGGTATTTCCGGAGGACCCGGCAGCGGGAACAGCCAAGGCGCACAGAATAGCCAAAGTACACAGCAGTGCGCTCAAACGGTTTTTCCGCTTCATAGGGCTCCTCCTTTCTGAAACTGTACGGGATTCAGGGCTCAAAGATCTTTTCAAACTCTTCGCCATCCATGACTTCATGTTCCAACAGGTACTGGGCCACCTTGTCCAAATAGGCCCGGTCCCGGGTAAGGATGGTCTCGCAGGTCCGGTAGGCCTCGTCCAAGAGAGCCTTGACCTCCTCGTCGATCAGATTGGCCGTCTCCTCGGAATAGGTCTTGGCCTGGGCCATGCTGCGGCCAATGAAGACCTCATCGTGGCCGGAGTCGAAGACCACATTGCCCAGCTTTTCGCTCATGCCGTAGCGCATGACCATGTTTCGGGCGATGTGGCTGGCGGTCTGAAGGTCGCTGCCCGCTCCGGTGGAGACGTCGCCCAGCACCAGCTGCTCGGCACAGCGTCCCCCCAGACACACGGCAATGCGGTCACGAAGTTCCTTTTTGGACTGAAAGGTCACATCCTCCCTGGGCAGATGGATGGTCATGCCTCCCGCCATGCCCCGGGGGACGATGGTGATCTGGTGGACCGGGTCCTGGGTGGGCAGGGCGTGGATGACCAGGGCGTGGCCCGCCTCGTGGTAGGCGGTGAGCTTCCGCTCCCGTTCAATGACCACCCGGCTCTTTTTCTCAGGGCCGGCCAGCACCTTGATGACCGACTCCTGGATGTCCTCCATGGTGATGACCGGACGACGGAACCGGGCGGCCCGAAGGGCGGCTTCGTTCATCAGGTTTTCCAGGTCCGCGCCGGTGAAGCTGGCGGTGGCCTTGGCGATTTTGTTCAGGTCCACATCCTCGGCCAGGGGCTTGTTTTTGGCGTGGACCCGGAGGATCTCCTCCCGGCCCTTCACGTCAGGAGCCCCCACGTAGACCTGGCGGTCAAAGCGGCCGGGCCGCAGCAGGGCGGGGTCCAGAATATCCACCCGGTTGGTGGCGGCCAGGACCACCACTCCCTCATTGGCGGAGAAGCCGTCCATCTCCACCAGGAGCTGGTTCAGGGTCTGTTCCCTCTCGTCGTGTCCGCCGCCCAAGCCGGCGCCTCGCTGGCGGCCCACAGCGTCGATCTCGTCGATAAAGATAATGGCGGGGGAGTCCTTCTTGGCCTGGTCAAAAAGGTCCCGGACCCGGCCGGCGCCCACGCCCACGTAGAGTTCCACAAAGTCGGAACCGGAGATGGACAGGAAGTTGACCCCCGCCTCCCCGGCTACGGCCTTGGCCAGCAGGGTCTTGCCTGTGCCGGGAGGGCCCACCAGCAGGATGCCCTTGGGGATGCGGGCCCCCAGCTTCAGATACCGCTGGGGATCCCGGAGGAAGTCCACCACCTCCTGAAGCTCGGCCTTCTCCTCGTCGGAGCCGGCCACGTCGGAAAAGGTGACCTGTCTGTCCTTCTCTTCCAGAGTGCGGGTCCGGGCCCGACTGAAGCGGGAGGCTCTGTCGACTCCGCCCCCGCCGCCTGCGTTCTGGCGGACCATCATGGTATACCACAGCAGGGCGAACAGGCCGAATACCGCCAGCCAGGGCAGCAGGTCCAGAAACCAGGAGGTCTCGGTGCTGGGCAGGTAATTGTAGTTTTTCAGCACGCCCGTCCGCTTCTGGGAGGCCAGCAGTTCATCGTACTGGTCAATAAAGAGGGGGGTGCTGTAGATCCGGGCGGTGACCAGAGTCCCGTCCTTCAGCGTGAGGCTGAGGGTGTTGTCCTTCAGCTCCAGATAGTCCACCTGCTGGCTTTCAATAAGGGTGCGAATATCCGCCGAGGAGGGGCTGGAGGCATTGGTCAACAGCCCCCGGAGGGCGAATACAGTGACCACCAGGATCACCAGGACCAGGCTCAGGAAACCGATATCTCTGGCATTGATCTTTTTGTCCAAGAGGGAAACACGTCCTTTCACAAAAGAAGAGCGAAGAACAGGTCGGCAAAAGGGCTAAGGCGGAAGCGCAGCGAAATGGCCAGAGGAGC
>CATKDV010000202.1:0-3723 GCA_949746985.1 uncultured Eubacteriales bacterium
CTCCGGGAGGTGATGGACCTGGAGCCGGAAAACATCACCGTCCACACCCTGGCCCTGAAAAAGGGCTCCCAGCTTATGGAAAATCCGGAAGCCCTTCCCACCGACGGGGAGGTGGAGGATATGCTCAACGCCGCCTGGGAAGCCCTGCGGCAGGAGGGCTATGTCCCCTACTACCTTTACCGGCAGAAATATATGTCCGGCTCCTTTGAGAACGTGGGATGGACCAGGCCGGGGTATGAAAGCCTTTACAATATGGTTATGATGGAGGAGCTGCACTCCATCATCGCCCTGGGGGGCGGAGGCGTGACCAAGCTCTTCTGGCCCAAGACCGGGAAGATAGAACGCTTTGCCAACCCCAAATATCCCCAAGAATATTTACGGGACATAGACGTCCTTTGCCAAAAGAAGGAGGACCTTGTCCCGCTGCTGCTGGAAACGAAAGGAGACTAAGCGATGGCCTATCAGTTACAGGACATCAACGCCCGGATATGCGCGGACACCCCCGCCTTTTTGGCCCAGTGTGATGAAAATTACCACAAGCGGGTGGTGGAGGCTGCCGACAAGATCGTGGAGCGGATGGACGCTTCCCCCATCGTGCTTTTGTCCGGACCCTCCGGGTCGGGCAAGACCACCACGGCCCTGAAGATCGAGGAGGAATTGGAGCGACGGGGGATCAACACCCACACCGTCTCTCTGGACAACTACTTCAAGACCCGGGACCCGGCTACCGCTCCCCGGACCGCCGACGGGGAGTACGACCTGGAGTCCCCCCTGTGCCTGGACATGGAGCTGCTGGACGAGACCTTTACCCTTTTGAGCCAGGGGCGGGAGGTCGTCATCCCCCACTTTGAATTCTCCCGCCAGATGCGAAACGACGCCAGAGGCCGGCCCTTGAAGCTGGAGAAAAACGAGATCGCCATTTTTGAGGGGATCCACGCCTTAGGCCCCGGCATCGCGGGGCCTCACCCGGAGGCCACAAGGCTCTATATCTCCGCCCGGAGCAACGTGATGGAGGACGGGGAGGTCAAATTCAAGGGCACTTGGATGCGCTTGACGAGAAGAGCGGTCCGGGACTATAATTTCCGGGGCAACGATATCTCCTTCACCCTGGCCCAGTGGGCCAACGTGCGGCGGGGGGAGAAGCTCTACATCTCCCCCTACAAAAATACCGCCCATGTGATGGTGGATTCCTCCCTGCCCTATGAGGTATCGGTGATGAAGAACTACGCCCTGCCTCTGCTGAAGGCGGTGCCGGAGGAGAACCAAAGGCGGGCGGAGCTGCTGGACCTGATGGCCGCCTTCGACGCTTTTGAGGCCATCGACCCGGCTCTGGTCCCCAAGGCCTCCCTTCTGCGGGAATTTATCGGGGGCGGGAGCTACAAATATAAGTGAACATACTATCGTTCGTGGCATTTGGAGCCCTCCCATTGAAAGTAGTCCGGTGAAGCCGGGCGCCACAACGATTTTTCACTCTCATTCCTCCCACTTTCAACAAAAAGGAGATGCGTAAGAGATGGCAGAATGCAACCACGACTGTTCCTCCTGCGGCGAGAGCTGCGGAGAGCGCACCGCGCCCCAGGACCTCCAGGCTGCGGCCAACCCCCACGCCAATGTGAAGAAGGTCATCGCCGTTATGTCGGGCAAGGGCGGCGTGGGCAAGAGCCTTGTCACCGCCTCCCTGGCCGCCGCCGTTCAGAAAAGCGGCCGTCAGGCCGCCGTGCTGGACGCGGACATCACCGGCCCTTCCATCCCCAAGGCCTTTGGCGTCCATGACCGGGCCATGGGGGACGACGACGGGATCTATCCCGCCGTCACCTCCACAGGGCTGAAGCTCATGAGCCTGAACCTGCTGGTGGAGAACGAGTCTGACCCCGTAGTATGGCGGGGAGCCCTCATCGCCGGAACGGTGAAACAGTTCTGGACCGACGTGCAGTGGGGGGATGTGGACTATATGTTTGTGGATATGCCTCCGGGGACGGGGGATGTTCCTCTCACCGTGTTCCAGTCCCTTCCCGTGGACGGCATCATCGTGGTCACCTCCCCCCAGGAGCTGGTGAGCATGATCGTGGAGAAGGCGGTAAAGATGGCCGAGATGATGGACCTTCCCATTCTGGGCCTCATTGAGAATTACAGCTACTTCAAGTGCCCCGACTGCGGCAAGGAGCACAGGATCTTCGGGGAGAGCCATCTGGAGGAGATCGCCAAGGCCCACAGCCTGAGCGTCCTGGCCCGGCTGCCCATAGATCCGGCCCTGGCCAGGGCCTGCGACGAGGGAAGGGTGGAGCAGCTGGAGCGGAATTATCTGGAGGATGTGGCCAGAGCGTTGTAAAAAAGAGAATGGCGCGTTGCAAAATAGCGCGGAGGAAAAAAGCGAAGCGGTCAACCTCTTTCTGGGTTGACCGCTTCGCTTTGCAAAGTACAATTGTTAAAAAACAAAATGATATAAAACGGGGGGATGTTTGGAATAAACTTGAAACCCGCCGAAGTTAGACAATGGGGCTCCCCCCAGGAATCAATATGCCAAACAGAATGGCGCAGAAGAAAGCGCCCGGCCAGATCGTCCCCGTTTTCCGGTAAAGTACTGTGTTGGTGGCGGTTACTGCATTGCCAATAAAGATAAAGTTATACATGTAGTAGGAATGACCGATGTCATCGACCACAGCCCAGATAATATTATGATCGTTGCACCACATATTGATAAAGAAATAGAGCGTCAACAGGCCGGTCCCCACAAGGCAGTTAACAACAATATCACGCACCATATCCTTTGTCTCATGGCCTGTGGGCTTTAAGCGGCGGCTAATGTTGCTTCCAAACTGCATACCAATAAAAAGAATAAGGAAAATAGGAATGTAGGCCAGGCTTTTGAACACGCGGGTCCAGGTAACCGCACGAATGTTCAGATAGAAACAGGTAAAGCTCATGCCAAAGGCGACCTCAAGTACATAGAGGAACGTCAATCCGATGGCAGCGGCCAGAGCCGCAAGGGCCAGTGATTTGCCAAGGTTCCGGAGATTATCTTTCCCGCTCTCTTCCCACGCCAACCCCAACTCAGCCAAAGAGGCATTTTCTTTGCGGTAAAACGTGAAGAAGAACAGAAGACACTCATAAATTCCGATGGCGATAAAGTAGAGAATGAACCGGTTTGTTGTGCTGACCGGCAGAAGCGCGCTGGTTTTACTCATGTGCAGATATTGCTCCGAAAAATAGCTGATGCCGATGAAAAAGGGAAGAATCGGGATAAGACTTAAAAGGGCAGAATAGGCCCAGCGCATGCCAGTACGTCCTCGCCAAGCGGGAATGCTCCGGTTGACGGAAGACAACGCAGGAAGCTTGGAAAGTTCCAGCGCCAAGCATACCAGAACTCCCACGAAAGAAATCATACCCAGCAGAGAAATCAGGAAAAATGGAATAATGATTTGATCCTCCGGGGCAAGAGCAGTACCGGTGGGAACAAGGATCTCCATATACTTACACACCCGGTTCACTACCCACGGGTTCCATCGGGCAGCGGCGTGCTGGGAGAATATACCGTCAAAAGATTCGAATGCGCGGTAATTATTTTCCTCTACGGAACCAAATTGGGAACCAGACTCGGGATATTTTCCTTCGGTATACTCTGGACCGTACATGATTTCCATAAATTGCATATTTATCTTTTCCATGTTGTCCAACCGGTTCATCCAGTCGCCGCGGCCAATAATGGTGACCATATTCCCTTCA
>CATKDV010000203.1:0-5209 GCA_949746985.1 uncultured Eubacteriales bacterium
CTCGCCGTGGACCATCTTTGTCAGCTCAAAGGCCAAAATCTCCTTAGCCTCATTGATCTTAGCATCCTGCCAGGTATCCATCTCATCGATCTGCTCCAGAGGCAGGAAGGTGAGCCAGCGGATGCACTTCATCACGTCCGCATCCCCCACATTGCGCCAGTACTGATAAAAGTCAAAGGGACTGGTCTTGTTGGGGTCCAGCCACACGGCATTGCCGGCGGTCTTGCCCATCTTGTTCCCCTGAGAGTCGGTAAGCAGGTTGATCGTGAGAGCATAGGCATCCTTGCCCAGTTTCCGGCGGATCAGTTCCGTACCGCCCAGCATATTGCTCCACTGGTCATTGCCGCCAAACTGCATATTGCAGCCCACGCTCTGGAACATGTGGTAGAAATCATAGGACTGCATGATCATATAGTTGAACTCCAGGAAGGAAAGCCCCTTTTCCATCCGCTGCTTGTAACACTCGGCCCGGAGCATGTTATTTACCGAGAAGCAGGGACCCACCTCCCGCAGAAGCTCTACATAGTTCAGGTCCAGCAGCCAGTCGGCGTTATTGAGCATCATGGCCTTGCCGGGACCTTCTCCAAACTCAATGAACCGCTCCATCTGCCGCTTGAAACAGGCGGCGTTGTGGTCAATGTCTTCCCGGGTCAGCATCTTCCGCATATCGGTCCGGCCAGAGGGATCGCCGATCATGGTGGTGCCGCCGCCGATGAGGGCAATGGGCTTATTTCCTGCCATCTGAAGCCGCTTCATCAAAGTCAGGGTCACAAAGTGGCCTACCGTCAGGCTGTCGGCGGTACAGTCATAGCCGATATAGAAGGTAGCTTTCCCGTTATTGATCAGTTCTTTGATCTCATCCTCATCTGTGACTTGCGCGATAAGACCTCTGGCGACCAGTTCGTCATAAATAGTCATGTTCTTGTCCGCTCCTTTACAATATTGTAAATGATAATAGATAAAACGACGATCACAGCCCCCAGCATAGACAGAGGGCCGATGGTCTCATGATAAAATACCGCCACCAGAATGGGATTCAGAACAGGTTCAATACCACTGATGAGAGATGCGGTAACGGCCGGAGTCGTCTTTAGTCCTTCACACATAAGGATGTAGGCCAGCCCGACCTGGAAGGCACCCAGGATCACCAGGCTGGTCATGGGAATCAAACCGAAGTCGGTCTCCCCAAAAAGGAAGGGCAGTCCTACCACCGCACTGCACGCATCTCCCCAGAAAACCGACGAGATGGGGTCGGCGTCCGGCATATCGTTGAGGAGAAAGACTCCCGCATAAGAAACCCCGGAGCAGAGGGCCACCAGATTTCCAGCCGTTTCTCCCCCACCCAGGCCCTCCATGAAGAAGCAGAGCACGCCCAGGAAAACCACTCCGCATACCGCAATATCCAGCTTTTGAGGCTTTCGCCGCAAAAACACGGCGGACAGCAGCATCACAAAAATCGGTGCGGTAAACTGGAGTACAATGGCGTTGGCGGCGGTGGTCATTTTGTTGGCCATGGTAAACAGGATGTTGGTCCCACAGATACTGGCCGCGCCCAGGGCGATCCACCGGTTCCACCGGGGCCTATGGCCCTTCAGCAGCAGATATCCCCCCACCACCAGGAGGGCCACAAGATTCCGCCCGCCGTTGATGGACAGACTGTGCCAGGGGATCACCTTGATACAAAGCCCGCCTATGCTATAGAGAACAGCGGCAAAAAATACAAATAGCGCGCCTTTTCTCTCCCTTGCCATGCTGATCCCTCTTTTCCAAGCCTGAAAAAACGTCCTCTGTCCATAGGGACAGAGGACGTTTAAAGAAACGCGGTACCACCTCTGGTTCGCCGCGCTCTCGCAAGCGCGGCCTCAGGCCGTGCAGTCACACGGCATCGCAGTAACGGGCGTACCCGGCCGACCCTACTGCGTATCACACGGTTCAGGCGGCAGCTCCAAGGGGTATTCCTCTCTGTCCGCCCTCCCCCTTTCACCAAACCGGGGGCTCTCTATGCGGCAAAACCAGAGACTACTTGACCTCTTCATCGCTGTATGGGGTATTATAATATGCCGAATTTCATTTGTCAACCATCTTCCAGCTTTCTGGCGATCAACATATAGCGGTGGATCCGCCCCTCTATGGCTCCCAGTTCCTTCAGGATTTGCTGCGCCTTCAGCAGGCGGTCAAAGCAGGCGTCCACTGAAAAGCCCGGAAACTCCCATTCAATGATCCGGGCAAACCATACCAGCGCGCCCACATCAAAAAATTTAATGGGACGAAAACACTCATCTCTGCTCAAAATCTCAAACCCTGCCTGCTCAAACAGTTTTACCTGCTCCTGCAGGTTCAGGCCCGGAAAGGGTTTGGGCGTTCCAGGGAGCAAAAGCTCCACCAGCTCCCTATCATTGTCCTCCCCCACCTGTTCCGTAATAAAGAGCCCTCCCTTTTTCAATACCCGCCGCAGTTCAGAAACGCAGTAGTCCCCATGGCGGTTGACAACGATATCAAAACGGGAATTTTCAAAGGGCATTTGAGAGCAGTCCGGCATCTCCCGCAAGTCGATCCCCAAGGGAAGGAGCGTTCTTTTGCACAGCTCCACATTGGGAGGATAGCCCTCCGTCGCCGCGGTATGTTCGTATGGATGACCCAGAGAGAGGAGAAATTCCCCGCCGCCGGTATCCATATCCAGCAGCTCCATCTCCTCCCTAAGGTAGGCATGGATGAGCCCTCTATAATCCCAGGGGAGGTCCCCCTCCTCCTCATACCTATCGTTGATATGGGAAAAATCCCAGCCGTGGATATGGGCCTGCTCTTCCTCCCACTTCCACAGCTCTTTTAATTTTTGCTTGTCCATTTTCCTGCCCCTTTCAAAAATTTAGAAGCTTTTTGAACGGCGCAGTTCCCGACAGCATAAGCCCCTGCCTGTCCATTTCTCTCGATACAGCCTGCTGTCAGCACGAGAACTGCACCGAGCCGTTAATTCGTTTCATTGCCTCACACCTCCGCTTTCTGTCGTTGAGACTACTATACCATATATAGTTTCGTACAACAACACCTTTTCTTGCCATAACGCCTGGGATGTGATAAGATGGGACCATCTTCATTTAGGTATGGATGGGAGGAAATGACCTATGCTGTTTGTTCACTATCCCAAATGCACCACCTGCCAAAAAGCCAGGACCTGGCTGGACCGCCAAAGTCTGTCCTACGAGTCCCGTGATATCAAAGGGCAGAATCCCACCGAGGCCGAACTGAGAGCTTGGCACGCCCTGAGCGGCCTGCCTTTGCGAAAGCTTTTTAACACCAGCGGCCTTCAGTACAAAGCATTGAGTTTGAAGGACAAGCTCCCTTCCATGAGCGAGGATGAGCAGTTCGCCCTTCTCGCCTCCGATGGGATGTTGGTAAAAAGGCCCATCCTGGTGGGTAGCGATTTTGCCTTTTTCGGTTTTAAAGAGGCCGATTGGGCGGATAAACTTCAGAAATAAAGATTGCATTTTCAAGGGATAGAGGGTAAAATATACCGTAACGCAAAGAAAAGGAGCGTGTGACCATGCCGGAAGAGACAAAGCCTGTCATGGGCCAGAATTTTATTCACGATTTTATTGACGAGGACATCGCCCCCGGGGGACAGTATGCCGGGATGCAGGTCCATACCCGGTTCCCGCCGGAACCCAACGGATACCTCCACATTGGCCACTGCAAGGCCCTCATTATCGACTTTGGCACAGCGGAGAAATACAGCGGGCTGTGCAACCTTCGGATGGATGATACAAACCCTTCCAAGGAGGATGTGGAGTTTGTGGAAGCCATTCAGGAGGACATCCACTGGCTGGGCTTTGACTGGGGCGACCGCTTCTTCTACGCCTCGGACTACTTTGATCAGATGTATGAGTTTGCCGTGGAGCTCATCAAGAAGGGTCTGGCCTATGTCTGCGAGCTGTCCCCCGAGGAGTTCAAGGCCCACCGGGGCGATGTGGGCGTTCCCGCCACCTCCCCCTATCGGGACCGGCCCATAGAGGAATCTCTGGACCTCTTTGCCCGGATGAAGGCGGGGGAATTCCCCAACGGCGCCATGACCCTCCGGGCCAAGATCGACCTGGACAGCGGCAACTTCAATATGCGGGATCCGGTCATCTACCGCATCAATCACGCCCATCACCACCGCCAGGGGGACAAGTGGTGCATCTACCCCATGTATGACTTCGCCCACCCCATTGAGGACGCTTTGGAAGGGATCACCCACTCCCTCTGCTCTCTGGAGTTTGAGGACCATCGTCCCCTCTACGACTGGGTGGTGGAGCACGTATCGATCCCCTATCACAAGCCCCGGCAGATCGAGTTCTCCCGTCTGGGCATCAACTACACAGTCATGAGCAAGCGAAAGCTCCGCCAGCTGGTGGAGGAGGGCCGGGTCTCCGGGTGGGACGACCCTCGTATGCCCACCCTCTGCGGCCTGCGCCGGAGGGGCTATACCCCTTCCGCCATCCGGGATTTTACCGAGCGCAATGGCGTGACCAAGGCCGCCTCCACCGTGGAGTTCGGCTTTTTGGAGCACTGCCTCCGGGAAGATCTGAACCGGACTGCTGGCCGGGTCATGGCCGTGCTGCGGCCTATCAAGCTCACCATCACCAACTACCCTGAAGACCGCTCCGAGACCTTCGAGGTGGAGAATATTCCCGGCGACCCCACCGCGGGTACCCGCTCTGTCTCCTTTTCCCGGAACCTCTGGGTGGAGGCGGAGGATTTTCTGGAAGAGCCCATACCCAAGTATAAGCGGCTTTATCCCGGCGGCCCCGAGTGTCGGCTGAAGGGAGCCTACCTCATCACCTGCACCGGCTGCGTAAAGGATGACAAGGGCAATATTACTGAGGTTCTGGCCACCTATGATCCCGACAGCAGAGGGGGTGACCCCGCTGATGGGCGGAAGGTGAAGGGGGCCACCCTCCACTGGGTAGACGCCGCCACCGCCTTGGACGCCGAGATCCGGCTCTACGACAACCTATTCTCCGACGAGGCTCCCGACGCCGGGGACAAGGATTTTCTGGAGTGCCTGAATCCCAACTCCCTGGAGGTGCTCACCGGCTGCAAGGTGGAGGCCAGCCTGGCCAAGCCCAAAGTAGAGGACCGCTTCCAGTTCATGCGTCAGGGCTATTTCTGCGCCGACAGCAGGGATTCCGCCCCCGGGCATCTGGTATTCAACCGGGCGGTAAGCCTAAAG
>CATKDV010000204.1:0-3612 GCA_949746985.1 uncultured Eubacteriales bacterium
GCCACGCACCACAGAGGTTCCCGGCGGCTGACCTTTGCCTTTCGCTCTGCGGACTTGACCAGAGTTTCTGTCGCCATGTTCTCGCCTCCTTAGAATTGGCCGTAGATGAAGGACTGGGCGTCGTAACCTGTGCCATAGCTGCCAAAGATGACCGTGATCAGCAGCAGGGACAGATATACGCACCACCGGACCCACCGGGGAGCGGCAGCCACCTCTTGGGCCGGGTCGGCCTTCAGGCTCCGGAGGTCCACCCCCAGCAGCACAAGGAAGCCCAGCCCCGCCACTAAGAATTCCTTCCGCCCCATACCCATAGCGGCAAGGCCCCCCACGTCCCACAGGACGGGCTTGACCATATTGCCCAGCACCGCCAAGGCGGAGGAAATGGACCCGGCCTCAAAAAACACCCAGGCCAGAGTAGATAGAGCGAATACCCATCCCATCTGCCAGAGGGCAAGGACTTTGCTGTCCTCCCCCAGGGGGAGGACCCTCCGGACCTTGGTCCGGAGGGGGGCCGTGAGGGCGCTGGCCACCTGATAAAGACCGTTGAGCAGTCCCCAGACGATAAAGGTCAGAGCCGCGCCGTGCCAAAGGCCGCTGACGGCAAAGACGATAAGGACATTGACATACTTCCGCACCGTCCCCCGGCGGCTGCCCCCCAGAGGGATGTAGAGGTAGTCCCGAAACCATGAGCTGAGGGAGATGTGCCACCGCCGCCAAAACTCCGCAATGGACCGGGAAAAATAGGGGGTGCGGAAATTCTCTATCAGCTCAAAGCCCATGACCCGGGCCGACCCCACCGCCATATCGGAATAGGCGGAAAAATCGCAGTAGATCTGGATGGAAAAGGCGCAGGCGGCAATAACCACCTGGATCGCCCCATAGTTCTGTGGGGCGGCGAACACCGTATCCACCACCACCGCCAGCCGGTCAGCCAGCACCAGCTTTTTGAAGGCGCCCCAGAGGAATCGGAAAAAACCCTCTCTTAAGTTTACATAATTAAATTTATGGTAACTATTAAACTGAGGCAGCAGCTTCTCCCCCCGCCCGATGGGACCGGAGAGAAGGGATGGGAAAAAGGACAGGAACAGCGCGCACTTCAAAAAGCTCTTTTCCGCCGGGATCTTCCCCCGGTACACGTCTATCAGGTAGCCCATGGCGGCAAAGAGATAGAAGGAGATCCCCGCCGGCAGCAGCAGCTTCGGCACCGCAGGGGACCAGTCCAGCCCCGCCAAGGCCAGCAGCCGGGAGAGGGTCTCCATCCCAAAGCGGAGGTACTTGAACACTCCCAAAGCCCCGATAAAAAGCGCCAGGCACCCGATCATCAGCCCCTTCCGGGGCGTTTTTTCCAAAGACCGGGCGGCCAGATAGGTCACCGCAATGGTGGAGAGCAGGAATAGGAAATATTCCGGTCCTGCGCACAGGTAGAAAAACCAGCTACACCCCAAAAGCCACCCGTTCCGGGCCTTCCGGGGCAAGGTAAAGTACCCTAGGACCGCAAGGGGGAAAAACAAAAAATAAAACGGGGACAGAAAGCTCAAGGTCCGCCCCTCCCTTCCCTGATCAAATATCTCCCCTATTCTACCGAAAAAACGACGGACTGTCAAACCTTGACACGCCGCCTTTTTTTCCCTTTTAAGAAATTCTTTATAGAATCTTTACCTCCTTCCCCATCTCTCCTGATAAAATATGGAAAACCACAAAAGGAGTTGTTTCCATGAAGCGTTTTGCCGCCTGTCTCCTCTCCCTCTCCCTCCTTCTGACCCCGGCCCTGGCCGCCGGGACCGACCCCCGCCGGGAGGACCTGGACTTCCTCTGCGCCTCCCTTCAGGATATCCACCCCGGCTTTGACGCCTTGGTGGACAAGGCCGCCTTCACCGCCAAAAAGGCGGAGATCGAGGCCCGCATCCCCACCGCCACCGACCAGGAATTTGCCCTGGACCTTCAAAGTCTCGTCGCCCTGCTGGGAGACTCCCACACCACCACCAACCTCTCCCCCGTCCTCTCCTCCTCTCCCCTCTACCTCTTTGAGCTGGGCTGGTATGACGGCTCCTGGGTCCTCCTGGCCGCCCCGGCGGGGAACGAGGCCCTTGTGGGCCGCACCGTCGCCGCCCTGAACGGCGTGGCCATGGAGGAGGTGGTCTCCCGCCTGTCCGTCCTCGTCAGCGCCGACAACCCGGTGAAGCTCCGCCGGCAGACCCCCCAGCTCCTCATGTCCCAGGCGGTGCTCCACTATGTGGGCCTGGCGGAGGAAGACAGCCCCCTCATCCTTACCATGACAGGCGGCGAGACGCTGTCTCTGTCTCCGCTGTCCCCCGAGGAATACGCCGCTTTGGAACCGGACGACATGGCCCTGCTGGACCTCCCCGCCTCCCCCACCGCCCAGCGGCGCAAGACCGCCTATTTCTCCCAGCCTCTGAGTGAGAAGGTCTACTATATCCAGTACAACACCTGCCGGGAGGACCCGGACGATCCTATGGAGACTTTTGCCGCCCAAGCTGCGGCAGACTGGACTGCGGGCGGCTATGACACCCTTCTCATCGACCTGCGCTACAACGGCGGCGGCTCCGACGGAGTCCTCTATCCCATCCTGGTATGGGCCGGGGACCTGGTCCGGAGCGGTAAAACGGTCTATTGCCTGATCGGGGAGGCCACCTTCTCCTCCGCCATCATCAACGCCGTGGAGCTCCGGGAGCTGGGAGCCGTTCTGGCAGGCTCCCCCACCAGCGGCAGCGCCGACCACTACGGCTCCACCCGTTCCTTCTCCCTGCCCAATTCCGGTATCCGGGTGAACTGCTCCACCAAGTTCATTGACCTTGAGACCCTTTTTGAGACCGGGCTGGGCCTGGGCGTCGAAAGTCTGGAGCCGGACCTTCCCGTTCAGCAGACCCTCTCCGACGCCCTGGCAGGCCGGGATACCTTGGTGGAGACCATCCTGGCCCGGGAGGCCCCCTATGACCTCCCCGCCGATCCCGACGCCCCCCTGACCCGCGGCGGCCTGGCCCGGCTCCTGTGGACCGCCTCCGGGGAGCCGGAGGCCGGGGAATGCCCCTTTGAGGATGTCTTCCCCCTCTCCCCCTCCCTCTCCGCCATCGCCTGGTGCGCTGAAAAGGGCGTGGTCCTGGGAGATGAAAACGCCGCCTTTTCCCCCACCCGCCCCGTCACCCTTCAGGAGGCGGCAGTGATGCTCTACCGCCGGGCTGGCTCCCCCGCCGCCGCTCCCCACGGGGCCTCCGCCCCTTGGGCGGCCCAAGCCATGGGCTGGCTGGCGGAGCAGGGCCTCATCCCCCAAGGGCTTGTCCCCTCCTCCCCCCTCACCCAGGCCCAAGGGGCGGCTCTCCTGTCCGGCCTCATCTGAGAAACACCCGCCGGGGCGCGTCTTGCCCTCCGGCGGGTTTTCTGTTACAATGGAGCTGCTTCAAACAAGCAAAAAGGAGGCCGTCCCATGTCCCTGCCCAAACTCGTCGTCATCCTGGGTCCCACCGCCTGCGGCAAAAGCGGGCTGGGTGTGGCTCTGGCAAAAAAATACGGCGGAGAGATCGTCTCCGCCGACTCCCGGCAGGTCTACCGGGGCCTGGACCTGGGCACCGGCAAGATCACCCCCCAGGAGATGGA
>CATKDV010000205.1:0-2989 GCA_949746985.1 uncultured Eubacteriales bacterium
ACCCTGCCCCTCTCCAAGGATTTAATGCTCCGCCAAACCTGGTGGGGCGAGGACCGCAGCGCCGGGGAGCAGGGCGCCCGGGAGTGGCAGCAGGCGGTGTTCAGCCTGGTCCATATGCCCCTGTACCGGAACTCCATCCCTCAGGGGACAGACTACCTGGTGGTGACGGTAAAAGCCGGGGAGGTCACCCGCCTCTCCTGGGCCCTGGTGGACCGTGAGGGCGCCCTGAACCCCGATACCCAGGCCTACCTGACCCCCCTCACCGAGAACACCATGCCCACCCTGGTCTACTACGACCCCGCCCGGGATTTTCTACTCTACCATACCGTGGATACCGCCTATTTCCACTACGGCGATACTTGGTCCTCCTACCGCCCCGACCAGTCGGAGGGCAGGCGGGTCCTCTGGCGCTGCGACGTGAGCGAGGATGAGAAGACGGTGTATCTCTCCGACGTATTTGACGGCGGAGAGGACCGGGACCAGCGGTTCTATACTTGGGACATCGCCGGGCGGACCCTGACGGCGGTAGACGCCATCCCCGCCGGGGTGGACCACATGACCCACGGAAACACAGAGGAGCTCTTTTACCCCGGCTTCCGGAACGGAACCTCCCTGAAGAGCAATGTCATCAAGACGGAGGACGGTACCTTGGTGGGGCTTTATGTGGATGAGCTGATCGGGAACACCATGGCCTATCTGCAGCTGGCCCGCGTGGGAGCGGACGGATCCTATGAGGGGGGAGAGCCTTTTCTCACCCCGGAGCGGATCCCCTCTCCCGGAACCTATGCGGAGCCGGACTGGGGCTTTACCCTGGATCTGCCGGAGAGTCTGGCGGGGAACTATGTGGTGGCCAAAGCGGCCAACAACTGGAATTTCTACGATAAAGAGCTTTATTCCGGCGGCGGCTACCTCTTCTCTCTCTGGGCGGAGGATTCTGCCACGCAGGAGCAGACCATCCAGGACTATCCCGGCCAATGGTCGGGAAAGATCTTGGGGGAGAAGGACGGCGTCACGTATGTCGCCACCTTCTGGGAGGAGGATATGACAACCCCCTCCGAGCGGGAGAACGAAGGATATATGGCCCGGATGGAGGAGGCCAAAAGCCTTGCCGCCGGGGACTTGGATCTGACCGCCGTCACCCGGTCCAGCGGCTACCTCTGGCCCCTGCCCTACATCGAGTATGGAAGCGATATGCTTTTAGGGGAGGAGGATAACACGCTGCGCATCCTGTCTCCCGAAGGGGTAACAGTGCAGAGTGTAGCTGGGGGAAGGGTAGCCGGGATCACTACCCATCCCATCACCGGAGAGCAGACGGTCACGGTGGCCCATCCCGACGGATCCTACAGCGAATACAGCCACTTGGAATATGTCGAGCTTGAGAATGGGGCGGAGGTAAAGCGGGGCGGCATCATCGGCATTGCCAAAAAGGAGGAAGGCCGCCGCTGGCTCGCCTTCCGTCTGCTGGGGGACGGGACCTCTTGGGATACCGCCCGGCCCATTGACCCTTGGAGCGTGGAGTACCGGACCTATGATTTCCGCCCCGTCACGCATGAAAGCTTGACCATCGCCGGGGACCCCAATATTGAAAATACCCTTCAGGCCGTCCTCCGGGGAGAAGTGGCCTTCTACGACACGGAGACGAGGGAGTCCCGCTTTGCCAACGCCCTGCCTGACAGCGACGGACAGCCCGTGACGGTGTATCAGTACGCCAAGCTGGACATGGACAGCGATACCATCCCGGAGGTAATTTTGTGGCTCAGCCGGGGGGAGGATCCCTATTTGCTGGGGAGCGTGGTGCTCCGGTATCAGAGTGGCTGGGTCTACGGCTACCCCATGGGCTACCGCTCTCTGGAGCTTCTGACCCTGAAGGAGGACGGTACCTTTACCTGGTCCGGCGGGGCCCCCTACAACGGCTATGGACGGCTGCGTTTCACAAATGGCAGTGCGGAGACGGAGGAATACACCTGGCGCAACAACGGGGCCTACACCGTGGACGGCGCTTCCGCCACAGCGGCGGAGTGGGAGGCCGCCTGCGCCCGGGAGGAGGCCAAGCCGGATGCAAAATGGACCCCCATCAACGGGGAAGAAGGCTCTGGCGAGCGGGTAAAGCCCCTAACGGAACGGGACTGGCTGACCATCGTCAGGCCGGAGCATGAGGAGATGCAGCGGCTGGTGGAGTTGTCGTCTCATCCCGATCTGGATATGGACGGGGTGCGGTATTTCTCCGCGGAGGAGTTGACCGAGTTGGAATACGGCTATGGCGGCTATACGTATCAAGAGGGGCTGGAATTCGCACCGATCCATAACGCCCCTGCCAGCCGGGAGGAGCTGGTACAGCAGCTTTACAACCAATTTGTGCCTGAATTGGCGGATGAGGAATATAACTTTACTCTCTTGGGTCAAGGGGCTCCCTGTCTGTTTGCCGAGGGAAAGATGTGGCACAGGGTGACCCATTGGGGGGCGGACATTCAGTGGGAATATGATTGGAATACCTTTGCAGTGCTGGACTCAGGAGAGGATTTTGTGAGCTATCAGATATCGGGCTATGCCAATTTTGACGATCCTGAGGAGTTGAAGACACGGTATTTTACCCTGAAGCGGGAGCAAACCGGAGATGCGGCGGGGCTATGGAGGTATAGCGAGAGATGATAGACGATCTGGCTTGCTCGATTTATTCTGCTTTTTATTATCACTTCTACCAACTGGGGGCCTCTTTTGTGCAAAAGAGGCCCCCAGCCCTCCTGAACCCCCTCTCTCAACGACCAAAGAGGGACCGCTGCGGCGGCCCCTCTTTGGAAACTCCCCTTAGCTGCTTTATCGTTTGAAAGCTTACCCCCACGGCTTACTCCGTAACGCCGTGGGGGTTCGTTCCGTTTACCACTAACTGCCGTGTTCTTTCCCCCAAAGTCCAAGGTCAAGGGCTTGAGAACATCCCACCTATCAAGCTGGGTAGGATAGAGGCGGCATCATTTCAGCGGCATATCTATCT
>CATKDV010000206.1:0-3586 GCA_949746985.1 uncultured Eubacteriales bacterium
GCCATAAATATTCCCCCCCTTGTCTTGACATAGGACAAACTTAAGGGTATACTACGAATGGAAAAATATTGTCCTGTTAAAGGACAATATTTGAAGTATGCAGGAACATGGGAGGTTATTTATCATGGCAAAGCTTCAACTGAACCCCAACGAAACCATCATCGGCAGTGGGCAGATGTCCCTCTATCTCAAGCAGGGCCTGAGCCGGAAGCCCTTTCAGGGCAACATTTTTGTCACCAACCAGCGGGTGTGCTTCAAGATCAGTATGATGCCCGGCGACCCGGATATGAATTTGCCCCTGGGGGAGATCAAGGGATTTTCGGTGAAGAAGACCCTTTTTGTGACCCAGGTGACCATTTATAGCAAGGCGGGGGAGCCCTATCCCCTGACCGGCTTCCCGGCCAAGAAGCTGCAGGGTTGGCTGCGGCAGGTGGGAGTTCAGGAGCTGTAAGGCGCAGATGAAGGAGTCCATACTTATCATTCTGGGAAAAGCGGTGTGTATTCTTGTCGCCCTCTGGCTGGTGTTGGCCGCCCCCACGGGCTGGCTCTACGACCTGTGGGCCGGGGAGGGGACCGAACAGGGCCAGCGGCCCGGCGAAAGCGTCCAAACTCTCCGGCGGCAGGAGGAGATAGAGACCTTCTTTCTGGAGGGTACGCCTGCCACAGTGTCCGGAGGAGAGCTGACAGCCTGCCCTCTGGCCCGGCTGCGGGATGGGAGCCAGGAGGGGATACATCACAAAAACAGCCCCGGAGGAGGAAGCGTGTACCTCTCAGAATACATCACTGCAGACTACCCCCTTTCCCCGTGGGAAAAGCTGATCCAGAAGGCTGTGGGCGGCTTTTATAACCGCTACTACCTGACGGAGCTGGAGGATGGCTCCCACCTCTGCGTCTACTTTGACGACTATCTAACGCTGACGGGGACGGACAGCTATCCAACCGGTTATCTCCGCTATACCACCACCGAGGAGCGGCGGATGTTGAGCCGGATGGCGGAGGACTACGGGGTGGACCCGGTCTATGTGCTGGATATGTACCGGCATGGGAAGGTCAACTGGATGCTTGACCTGCTGCTGCGGATGGGGGTCGTGCTGGCTGCTGTCCTCCTTATGGCGGCGCTTCAGGACCTGTGGCGGAAACGGGACAGAAAAGAGATATGAGACAGCAAGGACTGCGGAGACTTCCGCAGTCCTTTTTCATTCATTCTCTGCCGCCTATCTGCATATCCATAACAAGAATGGGGGCGGTTTGATGGAGCGGCGGCGAAAAAAAGAGGGTTTCCTGGAGCGTACCGCCCAGGTCTTTGACATTCCCGGCGAGGCGGCGGGGCTGCCCCGGGTGGAGCTGACCGGGCGGCATGAGGTCCGCATGACCAACCACCGGGGCATCCTGGCCTACGGCCAGTCGGAGATCATCGTCAGCGGCGGTAAGCTCATCGCCAAGATAAAGGGGGAGGGCCTGGAGCTGCGGGCCATGACCGGCGAGGAGCTGCTGATCACCGGGACGGTGCTGAGCGTGGAATTGGAGTGAGGTGAGGACATGGCGGCAAGCCAGATCGTCAATCTGCTGCGGGGGAGCGTCCGGCTGGAGGTGACCGGAGCTTTTCCCGAGCGGTTTTTGAACCTGTGCGCCCAGCGGGGAGCGGCCTTCTGGGCCGTGGAGTGGCCCGACAGCCACACCCTCCGCCTGACGGTGGCCTGGAAGGACCGGAAGGGGTTGGAGGACCTGGGGGTCCGGACGGGCTGCACCGTCACAGAGCGGAAAAAGTCCGGGATGCCCCCCTTCCTCCTGCGGTTCCAAAAACGGTATGCCTTTCTGGCGGGGCTTACCCTGGCCATCCTGGCGGTCTGTATCCTGAACCGCTTTGTGCTGGTCATCGACGTGGAGGGCAACGACCGGGTGCCCACCCAGGCCATCCTGACGCAGCTTTACCGCCAGGGACTCCGCCCGGGGGTCTACGGCCCCTCCCTGGCAGTAAAGGACCTCTCCAACGAGGCCCTCCTGCAGCTGGAGGACCTGTCTTGGATGGCGATCAATCTCCACGGCATCCGGGCCCAGGTGGTGGTCCGGGAGCGGGTCCTCAAGCCGGAGATCGTGGATGAGACCGTCCTGGGGGATATCGTGGCCGAGGCCCCGGGCATCGTCACCCATATCGAGGCCTGGTCGGGGGACGCGGCGGTAGAGGAGGGGGCCACCGTGCTCCCCGGCGATGTGCTTATCCGGGGCTCTATCCGCATGGACCCGCCCCAGTGGAGTGAAAATCCGGTCCAGTGGATGCCCGTCCGGGCCATGGGCCAGGTGGAGGGCCGCACCTGGCGGACCCTCACCGCCTCCATCCCCCTGACCGCGGAGGTAAAGACCTACACCGGGGAGGAGGAGCGCCGCTGGTCAGTAACGATTTTGGGCCAGAGACGGGATTTTTTGCAAAACAGTGGAATTACCCTGGACAGATATGATAAAATAAGCAATACATGGAGCCTGACCCTCCCCGGCGGCACGGCGTTGCCCTTCTCCCTGTGCAGGGAGACCTACCGGGGCTATGAGACGGCGGCTCTGCCCCTGAACAGCGCCGCCGCCCAAACCATGCTGGAGGAGCGGTTGCTGGAAAAGCTGGAGGAGCTTTTGGGAGAGACGGGCCGGGAGGTGAGCCACAGCTTTTCCGCCGGAGAGCGGGACGGGCTGCTGGTGGTGACCCTCACTGCGGAATGTGAGGAGGAGCTGGGCCGGTTCCTCCCTGCCGCCCCGTGAACCGTGGGCCGGACACAATGCGGCGGGGCTTGCTCTGCCGGTACAGGCAAAATACCGTAGGGGCCGCTGCCCTCAGCGGCCAGCCCAAAGATAACCTGCACAAAGGAGAACACGACCATGATAGAGCAAACCATTTCCATCGAGCGTCTGGAGGAGGCGGTGAACCTCTTCGGCTCCATGGACGAGAATGTAAAGATCATCGAGCGGGAGCTGGGGGTCACGGTGGTGAGCCGGGACGGCCGGCTCAAGGTGAACGGGGAGGACGGGGAGAAGGTCATCTATGCCGTCAAGGCCCTGGAGGGCCTTCTCAAGATTATCGGCCGGGGGGAGACCATCACCGAACAGAATGTGCGCTATATCCTGAACCTGGTGAAGACGGGCAACGAGGACAAGATCGGCCAGTTCTCCGCCGACGTCCTCTGCGTCACCGCCAAAGGCAAGCCCATCAAGTCCAAGACCCTGGGGCAGAAGCGGTACGTGGACGCCATCCGCAAAAACCTGGTGACCTTGGGCATCGGTCCCGCCGGCACAGGTAAGACCTATCTGGCGGTAGCCGCCGCCGTAGCCGCCTTCCGCTCCGGGGAGGTCAACCGCATCATCCTCACCCGCCCTGCCGTGGAGGCGGGGGAGCGGCTGGGCTTCCTGCCCGGAGACCTGCAGTCTAAGGTGGACCCCTACCTGCGGCCCCTCTACGACGCCCTCTTTGAGATGCTGGGGGCGGAAACCTATCAGAAATATCTGGAGCGGGGCAACATCGAGGTGGCCCCCCTGGCCTACATGCGGGGCCGGACCCTGGACGACAGCTTCATCATCCTGGACGAGGCCCAGAACACCTCCC
>CATKDV010000207.1:0-3896 GCA_949746985.1 uncultured Eubacteriales bacterium
ATTCCGCCCCTTTTCAAATGCCAAAAATTGTGCTATACTATATATTCCTTCATAGTCAACCGCTTAAAGAGAGGATCTGACGCCATGCAGAAAAAATTTTTTCCTCCCCTTCTGGCCCTGATCGCCGGCGGGGCGGGTTTTGCCCTTCGGAGGTGGCAGCTTGCCACCGGTTTTGAACCGGATACAGGACTGGCCATCTCCGGCGCTCCCGCCGCCTGGGCGGTGGCGGGCTTCTCGCTGCTGGCTGCGCTCCTGTTCCTGCTCCTGTCCTGGCGGGGAGAAAAGCGTCTGTCCTGGGAGACGGCCTACGCTGCCGGGCAGCAGAATACCCTGGCGGTGACCACCCTCCTGCTTTCCGCCATGCTTTTGCTGGCCAGCGGCGGGGTGGAGATCATTACCCGCTCGGTCAACGGGATCATCACCTACGAGGGGGAAACTCCCTTTGCCCGGGTCGCCTCCGCGATCCTGCCGCCTTTGCGGATCGGACTGAGTCTGGGGGCTCTGCCCTGTGTTTTCCTCTGGGCCCGGGCTATCTTTCGCCGAGAGGGCGGCAAGGAGAATCTGGCCACGCTGGAGCCCTGCATCCTCTATTGCGTGTGGCTCATCTCCACCTACCAGACCAGAGCCGCCGACCCTGTGGTCCAGGGTTACCTCTACGAGGTCTTCGCTATTGTCACCTCCCTGCTGGGCCTCTATTTTATCGCAGGCCCTTCCTTCAGAAACGGAAAACCCCGCTGGGCCGTTTTTTTCTGTCTGACGGGAACCTATTTTTCCCTGGTGACCCTGGCGGATAACCACTCTCTGTCAGACGCCTTCCGGGACCTGTTCGCGGTGCTCTACCTTACCACCCACGCTGTCCTTATTTTGAACCACCCGCCGGTAGAGGAGCCAGAAGCTCCGGCGGAAGCTGAAACGGAGGCTGACTAAAATGCCGGAGAAATTCTATATCACCACCCCTATCTACTACCCCTCGGACAAGCTCCACATCGGCCACGCCTACTGCACCGTGGCCACCGACGCCATCGCCCGGTATAAGCGACTCCAGGGCTATGATGTGATGTTCCTCACCGGCACCGATGAGCACGGGCAGAAGATTGAGGACAAGGCCAAGGCCGCCGGCGTCACCCCCCAGCAGTATGTGGACAACATCGTGGAGGGAGAGAAGGGGGTGTTGGATCTGTGGAAGCTGATGAACATCAGCTATGACCGGTTTATCCGCACTACCGACGACTACCATGTGGCCTCCATCCAGAAGATCTTTAAAGCCATGTACGACAAGGGAGACATTTATAAGGGCAAGTATGCGGGCAAGTACTGTAAGCCCTGCGAATCCTTCTGGACAGAATCCCAGCTGGTGGACGGCAAATGTCCCGATTGCGGCCGGGAGGTCCAGGATGCCGAAGAGGAGGCCTACTTCTTCCGCCTTTCCAAGTATGCTGACCGGATCCAGGATCTGCTGGAGAACACCGATTTCCTGGAGCCCCGCAGCCGGGTCAACGAGATGGTCAACAACTTCATCAAGCCCGGCCTGGAGGACCTCTGCGTCTCCCGGACCAGCTTTACCTGGGGGGTCCCTGTGGACTTCGATCCGGGCCATGTGGTCTATGTGTGGATCGACGCTCTTTTCAACTATATGACTGCTCTGGGTTATATGAACGACAAATATAACGATTTGGATACCTTCTGGCCTGCCGACGTCCACATTATCGGCAAGGAGATCGTCCGGTTCCATACCATTATCTGGCCCGCCATGCTGATGAGTATGGAGCTCCCCCTGCCCAAGAAGGTCTTCGGTCACGGCTGGCTGCTGCTGGACGGGGGAAAGATGAGCAAGAGCAAGGGCAACGTGGTAGATCCCTATCTGCTGTCGGAGAAATTCGGGGTGGACGCCCTCCGCTTCTTCCTCATGCGCACCTTCCCCTTTGGCTCCGACGGCAACTTCTCCAACGAGCTTCTGATCCAGACCATCAACATTGACCTGGCCAACGACCTGGGCAACCTGCTCTCCCGCACCGTGTCCATGGTGGACAAGTATTTCGGCGGGACCCTGCCCGCCGCGCAGAAGGCCGATGAGGCTCTGGACGCTCCCCTGACAGAGCTGGCCTCGGGCCTCCGGGACCGCTATGAGGAGGCCATGGAGCATTACGCCCCCCACAAGGCCCTGGAGGAGGTCTTCAAGGTCATCAGCCGGGCCAACAAGTATATCGACGAGAACGCCCCCTGGACCCTTGCCAAGGACATGGACGCCAACGGCCCCCGGCTCGGGCGGGTCATGTATAACCTGCTGGAGTCCCTCCGCCTGAGCGCCGTGCTGCTGACTCCTTTCATGCCAGAGACCACCGCCAAGATCTTCGACCAGATCGGTGCCTGCGAGGACTGCCGCACCTGGCTCAGCGCAGAAAAGTGGGGCGCCCTGCCCGCCGTTGTCACCGTACGCCGGGGAGAGAATCTGTTCCCCCGGATCGACACGGAGAAGGAGCTTGCCGAGCTGGAGCGGATCTCGGAGGAGGCCAAGAGGGCCGCCCTGCCCGAGCTGGAAGTGGAGCCTCTGGCCACGGAAAGCGTAGACTTTGAAACCTTCTGCCGCAGCGACTTTCGGGCGGTGAAGGTGAAGGCCTGCGAGAGCGTAAAAAAGTCGGACAAGCTGCTGAAATTCACCCTGGACGACGGCACGGGGGTGGACCGGCAGATCCTCTCGGGTATCGCCAAATGGTATAAGCCCGAGGACCTGGTGGGCAAGACCCTGGTAGCCATTGTGAACCTGCCCCCCCGGAAGATGATGGGCCAGGAGAGCCAGGGAATGCTTATCTCCGCCGTTCACACCGAAAAGGGAGAGGAAGCGCTGAATCTTCTCATGATCAGCGACGCCATCCCCGCCGGAGCCAAACTGTGCTGATCCTTTTTTAGGCATCATTTTTTAAGCGGTACGCCATGATTTTCATGGCGTACCGCTTTTTTGCAGCTTTTTTCCCATTTTTGCAACAAATGATTTATATTTTTCTATAGAAAAATATATCCAATTCATCTTATTAATTTCTGTTGAAAATAACAAAACATATAAAATTTTTAATACGATTGTTGCATTTCCAAGATTTCCATGCTATACTGTCTTTAGTTCCTTGAAAAACCTCTATTCTCTGCCCTCTGAGCACCGGTTCACGACAGCAGCGCAGAACAATAGGACGAATCGGCGGGAGCGCGGCCACAGTCGCGGCCCATAGGGAGGGAGAAGGCCATAGACGGAAGAGTTCGCTACACAAAAATGGTGATACGGCAGTCGTTCCTCTCCCTTCTCAAGGAACAGACCATTGACAAGATCACAGTGGCCGACGTATGCCGGCTGGCCGAGATCAACCGCGCCACCTTTTACCGCCATTACGAAAACCAGTACGGCATTCTGTATGAGCTGGAGTTTGACCTTTTGAGCCAGGTCTCCCCTTCCCAGGAGGGGCAGAGTCCCAGCGAGATCCTGACTGAGGCCCTCCGGGGACTTTTGGAAAAGCGGGAGGACTGGTCCCAGCTCCTCTCCTCCGACGCCGACCCCGCCCTTCCCGCCAAGCTGTACCACTTTTTGCGGGAACGCCTCCCCCTGAACGAGGCCGATCCGGCCCACCGCTTTTTTCTCCACGGTCTCAGCGGCCTGCTGGCGGACTGGATGTCCGGCGGCTTTCAGGAGCCTCCGGAGCAAATGACGGCCCTTGCCGTCCCATATTTCCAAGACTTAACGGGCGCGGTATGACCGGGACCCGTTTAAGTCCATATAATCGGACACTATGTTTGGTAGGATAGAGACACAGAAGAAAGGAGTGAGGTCCACATGACAGAACGGTTCGAGCTGCGGTATGTGAGGGGCCATGTTGAGGTTTACGACGCTACTGGGCACTTTTACTTCTCGG
>CATKDV010000208.1:0-3449 GCA_949746985.1 uncultured Eubacteriales bacterium
ACGGTATCTTGTGGAGGATGACTATGACTCGGAATTCCGCTATGCCTCCCGGCCCATTCCCGCCATGCAGGGGATGGACGAGGGAGGGCGGGTCATCTACGTGGGCACCTTCTCCCGCACCATCGCCCCCTCCATCCGGGTGGCCTACCTCATATTGCCCCCCCAGCTTTTGGAGGTCTACCGGGCCAAATTCGGCCACGCCAGCGCCACAGTGTCCCGGTTTGAGCAGGAGGCCCTGTACCGCTTTCTCTCCTCCGGGGCTTACAGCCGCCATCTGCGGCGGGTGGGGAACCTGTACCGCAAACGGCGGGACGCTCTCTGCTCCGCCCTGGCCGGCTGGGGAGAGATCCGGGGGGCCGACGGAGGACTACACCTTCTGTTTACCCTGCCGGGGCGGGAGGAATCCGACCTGGTCGCGCGGGCGGCAAAGGCAGGCTACCGGGTCCGGGGGCTGGGGGAATACGGCACGGGCCGCTCTCCCCTGCCGGGAACGCTGGTTCTGGGCTTTGCGGGCCTGCCGGAAGAAAAGGCGGAAAAGGCCGTGGGTGAGCTGAGAAAGGCGTTTGAGGAGAAAGGGTGATTTTGAAAATGGCAAAGACAGGAACAGTGTCAAGGCTATTTGGACTTTCTGATGAGGGACTGCGGATGTATGAGCGCTACGGAGTTCTCAATCCAGAAAAGGATACCGCAAACGGCTACCGAAGTTACACGGTTATGGACATGGTCACGCTGCTGTACAGCCGTATGTACCGCCAATGCGGATTTACGCTGGCAGAGACCTCTCACTTTGTCAACGAGGCAGACCTTCCTGAAATCGAGAAAGCTCTGGAACAAAAGGCGGAGGAACTGGAATACCTCCTTTCCATTCAGCAGCGGCGGGTGCGGATGCTCCGGGAAAACTGCCGGCTCATGGAGACGGCGGAGAAAAATCTGGGGATGTGTATCCAAGCCAGGTGCCCCGGCCTGTACCGCTTTGAGATATTCAAGGATGGTCAGGTCGTGGATACGCCCCAGATCGCCAAACAGCTTCCCAAGTGGGTGGACCTGGCGCCCCTTACTTTTCTGTCCAGCCGATATATGGAAGGCAGTATCACCTTTGGCAGTCCCGATGCCTCCGTCTGCATTTCAGGACTGGGGGTCCTGGCCGATGATGCGGAGCTGCTGGGAATCCAGAAAAGCGACTGTGTGTGCTACCACCCGCCTGCGGACTGTGTTATGTCTTTTGTGCGCTCTGACAGTGATGAATTAAAGGCCGACATGGACCATATGCTGGAGTATCTCCCCCATCATGAACTGGAACTGGCGGGGGATGTGCTGGCCAGGGCCATTGTCAGTACTCACCACAGCCGGGAGTTCAACCGCTATCTTCAGCTGTGGATGCCAGTGAAAAAATTATCAAAAGGGGCTTGACTGTCAAGTTGGTTGGGACACTATAATCCTTCTTATCAGGAGAAGCGCAGCTTCTCACATTGAAAAGGAGGAACAACCATGAAAAGGAGAATCACAGCTCTGGTCCTGGCCGTCATGATGGTCATGGGCACCGTAGCCGCGGCGGCGGGGATGGAGAAAACCGTCACTGTCACCCCCATGGCCCTGAATGTCAACGGCCAGACGGTCACCCCCCTGAAGTCTGACGGGACCCCCGCTGAGGTCTTCGCTTATGAGGGGGCTACCTACGCCCCCCTGCGGTATCTCAGTGAGCTGGGCGGCAGCAAGGTCATCTGGGACGCCAACGACCCCAACACCGCTAAAATCGCCACGGATGCCGCCTACACCAATGATTGGGACGGCGTATACGATGTAGTGGTAGTGGGCTACGGCGGTGCAGGAGCCGTCACCGCCATCACTGCCGCCGACAAGGGCGCTAAGGTACTGGTATTGGAGAAAGCCCCCAAGGGGGAGGAGGGCGGAAACACCCGTGTCTCCGGCCAGCAGATCCTCTCTCCCAACGACCCGGTGAAGGCAGAGACCTATTTCCGGGCCATGCAGGGCAATTACGCCGTAGACGATGAGATCGTCACCACCTGGGCTACCAAGATGTGTGAAAACAAGGCCTGGGTAGAGCAGATGGGCGGGGAGGGCGTCACGGAGATTGTCTATCCCGAATATCCAGAGCTTCCCGGCAGCGAGGCCATGACCTGCGCGTTGGTGGGCGGTGTACGCAGTACGGGTCTGTTTTGGAAACTGCTGGCGGAAAATGTGGAAAAGCGGGACATCGACGTGCTGTACGCCACGCCGGGCACAGAGCTTATTCAGGACAATGCCGGCGCTGTGGTAGGCGTTGTGGCAGAGCAGGAGGGCAAAGAATTGCGCTTCTATGCCAATGGCGGTGTGGTGCTGGCCTGCGGCGGCTTTGAGAACAATCAGGAGATGATCCAGACCTACCTCCACCTGCCCTACGGATATCCCAAGGGCACCGTCTACAATACCGGCGACGGCATCACTATGGCTATGGAAGTGGGCGCCCAGCTTTGGAATATGTCCAACCCCGCCGGACCTGACCTGAACTTTAAGGCCCCTGACCGGGACTCCGCTTTTGGATACAGCCTGGCTACCACCAGTCTGTTTACCAGGGGCGCCATCATCGTGGGCGCTGACGGCACCCGGTTTATCAACGAAGCATACAGCGCACGGCACGGAAAGGTTCCCTTCTCCGGTAATTTCATTACCAATCCGGTCTCTCTGCCCGCCTACCTCATTTTTGACGAGGCCGCCCGCACTGCCGGACCCATCTACGCCTCCTGGAGCAAGGATAACTCCGAGGAGGTGGAAAAGGGTTGGATTGTAAAGGCGGATACCCTGGCAGAACTGGCGGAGAAGCTGGACCTACCGGAGGGTTCTCTGGATACCACCGTAGAGAACTACAACGTCATCTGCAAGGCGGGGGAAGACCCCTTGGGCCGGGCGGCGGAAAAGCTGACCGCCATCGGTAAAGGCCCCTACTACGCCATGGAGCTGGTTCCCAGCTTTACTAACACCCAGGGCGGACCCAAGCGCAACGCCCAGTGTGAGGTCATCAGCACCCGCGGCCAGGCCATTCCCGGCCTATACAGCGCCGGCGAGCTGGGCAGTTTCCATGTCCATGGCTACAATGGCGGCGGCAATGTGGGCGAGTGCATCATGACCGGGCGCATCGCCGGCGAGAACGCCGCCGCGGCCAAGACTGGGCGGATGGTCCTGCCTTTGGCCGCCATAACGGTAAAGCAGGACAACGGACCTGATATTGCTACGAGCGCCGGCGAGTATGTGGGCGTGTCCCACAACGGCATGGGCGGCGACGTATATGTGAAGGTCACTATGGACGGCGGCAAGATTGCCAAAGTGGAGGTCGTGGAGCAGCATGAAACCGTGGGCATTGGTGACAAGGCTATTGCGGCTCTGCCTGACGCCATTGTAAAGGCAGGTTCCACCGAGGTGGACAACGTCTCCGGCGCCACCATCACCTCCAA
>CATKDV010000209.1:0-2258 GCA_949746985.1 uncultured Eubacteriales bacterium
ATTTTCGACCACGCCAAAGCCGCCGTGGTCAACCTGGACAGCGACCGGCAGGGAGAGCTTCTGGATGCGGCGGAAAAGTGCGAAAAATGGAGCGCCTACTCCCTTCGCTTTGCCCACGGCCTGCGCCGCACCGGGGAGGGTATATCCTTCACTGTCCATATCGGTGAAGCCGATGAGTCCTTCACCTTACCCCTCACAGGGGCGTTCAACGTCTCCAATGCCCTGTGTGCCATCTCGGTGTGCTCCATGCTGGGGGCCCCCCTGTGGGCTGTCCGGCAGGGCCTTGCCGGGGCCAAGGTCCCTGGTCGTATGGAGACTTATTCCGCCGGGGGGAAGACCGTCATCGTGGACTACGCCCACAACGGCATGGCCTTGGAGGCCCTGCTCCGCTCCGTTCAGGCCGACTACCCCGCCGCCCCCATCACCCTGGTGTTTGGCTGCACCGGAGGCAAGGGGCTGGACCGCCGGGAGGGCATGGGGACCGCGGCGGGAAAATACGCCGACGCCATCTACCTCACCGAGGACGACCCCGGCCCCGAGGAGGTGGAGGCCATCTGCGCCGAGATCGGGAGCTATATCACCCCCTTCGGCAAGACCTATACCGTCCTCCCCGACCGGGAGGAGGCCATCCGCACCGCCATCGGGACCGCCCCCCAGGGTTCTGTGGTGGTCCTGGCGGGCAAGGGCAGCGAGATGGAGCAAAAGCGGAAAAACGGCCCTGAGCCCTGCGTGCCAGACGGGATGCTGGCCCAGAAATACCTGAAGTAGGGCTCCACCCCCCCTTTTTGGGGTCCAGCCGCGTTGCGGCGTACTGTGCGGGCCGGTGAGGACACCGGCCCCTACTATTGAAGAAAGGAGGCGACAGCCTTGCCGAGAGGAAAAGAGGCCAAAACCCTGATGACCGAAGGCCCCATCGCCCCCATTCTGCTGAAATTCGCCCTCCCCCTTTTCCTGGGAAATCTGTTCCAGCAGCTCTATAACACAGTGGATTCCCTGGTGGTGGGCAACGTGTGCGGAGACGCGGCCCTGGCCGCCGTCAGCTCCTCGGGGAGCCTGTGCCACCTGTTCATCGGCTTTTTTCAGGGGGTGTTCATGGGGGCCAGCGTCATCATCTCCCAGCGCTGGGGCGCCCGGGACCGGGAGGGGGCCGACAGGGCTCTCCACACCACCGTCCTCTTCTCCCTCTTTGCCGGGGTCCTGCTCACCGTGCTGGGGGTCCTCTTTACCCCCGCTATCCTGAGGTGGATGGGCACCCCGGAGAACGTCATGCCCAATTCCGTGGAATACTTTCGAGTCTGGTGCGGCGGACTTTTGGGGCTTGTGCTCTACAACACCGCCACCGGTATCTTCCAAGCCCTGGGGGACAGCCGCCGTCCCCTTTACTACTTAATGATCTCCGCCGGGGTCAACGTGGTGCTGGACCTTCTCTTTGTGGCGGGATTCCAGATGGGGGTGGCGGGAGCCGCCTTAGCCACCGTCATCGGACAGGCCCTCAGCGCGGCGCTGGCCTTCGGCTATCTGATGAGTGGGCGGTTCGTCCTCCGTTTCCGCCCCGGTCAAATGCGCCTGGACCGGGAAATGCTCTCCCAGGTCTTCCGCCTGGGCCTCCCCGGCGGGGTGCAGAACAGCGTCATCAACATCGCCAACGTGGTGGTCCAGGCCAACATCAACGCCTTTGGGGACCAGGCCATGGCGGGCTGCGGCTCCTACTTTAAGCTGGAGGGCTTCGCCTTCCTCCCCATCACCTGTCTCACCATGGCCATCACCACCTTTGTGGGCCAGAATATCGGGGCCAAACAGCCGGAGCGGGTAAAGGCGGGCGCCCGGCTGGGTGTCGCCATAACGGTGGGCTTTGCCGAGCTGTTAGGGCTGGTCTTTTTCCTGGGCGCCCCCTTCTTTGTCGGCCTTTTCAGTCCCACCCCCGACGTGGTGGCCTTCGGCGTCCGGCAGGCCCGGACAGAGTCCCTCTTTTACTGCTTCCTGGCCTTCTCCCACGCCTCCGCCGCCGTCCTCCGGGGGGCGGGAAAGACCGTGACCCCCATGGTGGTGCTGCTGTCGGTGTGGTGCCTGTTCCGGATCGGCTACATCACCGTGATGGTGGCCCTATTCCAAAACATCGTGGTGGTCTTTACCGCCTACCCTGTCACCTGGTCCATCAGTTCGGTCCTGTTCGCCCTGGCCCTCCGCCGGGGCAAGTGGCTGGAGCCTGCCCCCATTTTTTAAATTTGGGGCTTGACAAATTCAGTTAGCAGAGGTAA
>CATKDV010000210.1:0-13331 GCA_949746985.1 uncultured Eubacteriales bacterium
CCCGCCATGATAAGGGCTTGGGCCTTCTGGCGGGACTCCACAAGGCCCTTCTCAACCAGAAGTACATCCAGACGCTTTTTCAAGGTCGGTCACCTCCTTGATCTGCCGGACGATACTCTCGGCGTCCAGGCGGTTCATGCGGCGGAGCTGTTCTGCCGTGCCTTGCGGCGGAACATGGCTTCCCAGGTTCCGTAAGGCAATATGCCTTGTCTCCGCTCCCCCTATCGCCAAGTCGGCGGCTACCCGCCGGCCCACGCAGTTATATTCCATAGCCTCCTCATAAACCCAAAGGTTTTTGGTCTTATCTATCGAGGCCAGAAAAAGCTCCCCCGAAGGAGTGGGTGTAATGATATTCAGCTTTACGACCTCCGCCGAGATATGCTCCCTTTCCAATCGCTCTGCCGCCTCCAAAAGGGCGTTGATCTGGGTGCCATAGCCGGCCAAGGTCACATCTTTTCCCTCCCGCAAGACCACCGCCGGAGCTAAACCGCTGTCCGCGGTATATCCTCCCTCACCCCCCCGGGGGTATCGGATGGCAACAGGACCTTTGACCTGATGGAGGGCATAGTCCAGCATGGTCCGCAGTTCGGCGTAACTGGCCGGACACAGCACCGTCATGCCGGGAACGGTATCCAGAAAGCCCACGTCAAAAACCCCGTGGTGGGTCTCTCCGTCCTCCCCCACCAAGCCCGCCCGGTCCACACAAAAGACCACATGGAGATTCTGCAGAGCCACATCGTGAATGAGCATGTCGTAAGAACGCTGAAGGAAGGTGGAATAGACCGCAAAGACGGGGATCATTCCCTGTTTTGCCATACCGGCGCACATGGTGACCGCGTGGCCCTCGGCAATGCCCACGTCAAAAAAACGCTCCGGAAAACGTCCGGCAAATCCGTCCAGCCCCGTCCCCGGCTGCATGGCGGCAGTGACGGCGCAGATCCGTTGATCCTTTTCCGCCAGACCGCAGAGAGCTTCCCCAAAGACGGAGGAAAAATTATCTCCCCCCGGCGACAGAGCCTTTCCCGTAGCGGGATCAAACTTCCCCACCCCGTGGAAGCGGTCCGGCTCCGCCTCGGCGGGGGCGTACCCTTTCCCCTTCACCGTGCGGACATGGAGGAGCACCGGCCCCTCCAGCTCTTTCGCGTACATCATCAGCCGGGTCAGCCCTCTCACGTCATGGCCGTCCACCGGGCCCAGGTAGGTGAAGCCCATGTCCTCAAAAAGGGAACAGGGCAGCAGAGTCTCCTTCACGGCGGTCTTGATTTTGTGGGTCACTTTGTAGATATGCCGGCCCAGGGAGAAGGCCTGCATCACCCGCCGGTAACCCTTTTTGAAGCTGAGGTACTGGGGCTTCAGCCGCTGCCGGGCTAGGTGCTCGGCAACCCCCCCCACGCTCTGGGTGATGGACATGCCGTTGTCGTTGAGAATGACCAGCAGCCGCTCCCCGCTGTCCCCGGCGTCAGAGAGGCCCTCGTAGGCAAGCCCCCCCGTGAGCGCGCCGTCCCCCAAAAGGGCCACAACATGGTAGTCCTTTCCCAGCAATGTCCGGGCACGGGCCATGCCCACCGCCGCCGACACCGCCGTGGAGGCGTGGCCTACAGTAAAAGCGTCGCAGACGCTCTCCCCCGGCTTAGGGAAACCGCTGATCCTGCCAAAGGTCCGCAGAGCCTCCATGGCCTCGTTCCGGCCGGTAAGCATCTTATGGCAGTAACATTGGTGCCCCACATCAAAGACGATGCGGTCCCGCTCCGGAGAAAAGACCCGGTGAAGAGCAACCGTCAGCTCCACCGCCCCCAAGTTGGAAGCCAAGTGGCCCCCCTGCCGGGAAACCACCTCCACCAAACGCTGCCGAAGCTGAGCGCAAAGAGCCTCAGCTTCGGCGTCGGTAATGAGATGTAGATTTTGGGGGATATTCAGCAAGGCTCCCGCCCTCTTTCTTTGGGAATAAAAAGCTCTTTCAGCGGGTAAAGAACCACCCTCCGCCCCATCCGATGGCCGCTCCCAGCACAGCGCCCATAAAGACCTGGAGCGGGGTGTGGCCGATCAGCTCCTTCAGCGCCCGGTCAAACAGCTCCTCGGGCTTCATTTGATTCCAATGCTCCATCATATAATTGAGTATCTTGGCCTGCTCCCCCGTCTCCCTGCGGACATTAAAGGCGTCGTACATCACCACCAGAGCGATCCCGGCGGCAATGGCAAACAAGGGCGAACCCCAACCGTAAAGATAGGCGATCGAGGCGGCTGTGGCGCAGACGAAGGCCGAGTGGGAACTGGGCATCCCACCGCTGGAAAGGATGTGCCGCCAATTCCACCGCCGCTCGGTAACGAGCACCACGATAAGTTTCAGGATCTGGGCGGCCGCCCAGGCCATGATGGCCAGATTCAGGATCAAATTCCCGGTCAGGAAATCCACTACGTTCTGCATCTGCGTCCCTCCTCAGTTGGTGCGGCCCACCAGGACCAGGGCCAGTTCCCGCAAGAACCAGGGATCGGCAAAGCCGTCCAGAGCCTTGACAGCCTCATCTGTGAGCCGTTCCACCATCTGTCCGCACTCCTCCAGCCCCTTCAGCGTGACAAAGGTGGTCTTCTCCTCCTCCGCGTCGGAGCCGACAGGCTTGCCCAGACTGGCTGTGTCCCCGGTCACATCCAGCATGTCATCCCGGATCTGGAAGGCCAGACCCAACTTTTGGGCATAGCGGCGCAGGGCAGACCGCTCCGTCTCTCCCGCCCCGGCTATGATCCCGCCCATCTCGGCGGCGGCGGCGATCAGCGCGCCCGTTTTCAGCTGTTGCAATTCCTCCACATCGGGCATAGAAAGGGATCGCCCCTCCCCCGCCATGTCCAGGATCTGGCCTCCCACCATCCCGGCGGCCCCGGCGGCCCGGGCCAAACAGAGGGCCGCCTCCATCCCCCGAAGAGGTTCTCCTTCCTTCGCCCCCTCCAGCATCGTCTCGAAGGCGGCGGTGAGCAATCCGTCCCCCGCCAGCACCGCAGTAGCCTCCCCAAATACCATGTGGTTGGTGGGCTTGCCCCGGCGCAGCTCGTCATTGTCCATACAGGGAAGGTCATCGTGGATCAGAGAGTAGGTGTGGATCATCTCCACCGCGCAGGCGAAGGGCAAAGCCCTCTCTGCCGTCCCGCCGCAGAGGCGGCAGGCCTCTATGGTCAGGATGGGCCGCAGCCGCTTTCCCCCGGCCAGAAGGCTGTAATTCATCGCGTCATATATATCCGCATGGGGAGTGCAGCCCCGGAAAACGCCCCGCAGGGCCTCCTCCACCAGTTCCCTGTCCGCGGTAAACTGTTCCTGAAATCTCACAGCTCCATCTCCTCCATAGGCTCCTCCACCGGAGAGCCGTCCGCGGCAGAGATCAGCTTGGCCACCTTCTGTTCCGCCTTGTCCAGGGCCTGGGAGCACTGTTTCATCAGGGCCGTCCCCTCCTCAAAAAGCCCCATGGCCTCCTCCAGGGGAACGTCCCCCCTCTCCAGACCCGCCACAATGGTCTCCAGCCGGGCCATTGCCTCCTCAAACGTGGGCTTCTTCACAGCCATCGGGATCACTCCTTTCCTTCACTTCACAATGGATCTGCCCGTCGGCAAGCCGCAGCTCCAGCCCGTCGCCCGGCTTCACATCCTTCACCGACCTCACGATCCCCCCCGGGCCTTCCGCAATGGAATACCCCCGCCCCAGTACCCTCAGGGGGCTCAGGGCGTCCAGCCCCGCCGCCAGGCGGGCCATATCCTTCCGGCGGCCGCCGAGAGTTGTATTCATGGCATAGCCCAGCCGCTCCCGCCAGCGCTCCAGAAGGGCCCGGCGGTCTCTGACCCAGCTCATGGGATCCCGGAGCATCCGGCTCCGGGAGGCCCGGTCCAAAAGGACCCTGGCCTCCTTGATCTGCCGCTCCACCGCCTTGCCCATCCGCTGCTCCAGATGGTCCAGCAGCTCATACTGCTCGTTCTGGTCGGGGACCGCCAACTCCGCCGCGTTGGAGGGGGTCGCGGCGCGCAGGTCGGCCACAAAGTCTGCAATGGTCACGTCAGGCTCGTGGCCCACGGCGGAAATGACGGGGATCTCAGAGGCATAGATGGCTCTCGCCACCCTCTCGTCGTTAAAACACCACAGGTCCTCCATAGACCCTCCGCCCCGGCCGGTGATGATAAGATCGGCAAGACCCCGGCTGTTGATCCAGGCGATGGCCCCCGCGATCTCCGCCGGCGCCTCCGCCCCCTGGACCCGGCAGGGCGCCACATAGACCCGGGCCATGGGCCAGCGGGCTCCCAGCACCCGGATCATATCCCGGACCGCCGCTCCCGCAGGGGAGGTCACCAGGGCAATGCGCCCGGGAAACCGGGGGATGGGCTTTTTGTGGCTCTCATCGAAAAGGCCCTCCCTCTCCAGCTTCGCCTTGAGCTGTTCAAAGGCCAGATGCAGATCCCCCATCCCATCGGGATTCATAGCGGCGGCATAAAGCTGATACTGCCCGTCCCGGGGAAATACCGTCACCCGTCCGAAAACGGTGACCATCATACCGTTCTGGGGCCGGAACCGAAGGGTCGCCGCCTCCCGCCGAAACATGACACAGCGAAGACTGCCCGACTCGTCCTTCAAAGAAAAGTAATGGTGGCCCGAAGGATACACCTTGTAATTAGACAGCTCTCCCCGGACAAAAAGCCCGGAGAGAGTCACATCGGCGTCCAGCAGGCCCTTCACATGGCCGTTGAGCTGGGACACCGAAAAAACCGGATACTGCATGGGCCTCCCCCCTTCTCAGCGGCCGACCAGGCCCAAAACTCACGGTTGCTCGTCTCTCCAAAGCTCCTTGGCGATCTGGGCCGCGATCTCCCGGAAGGATTCCCGGATGGCCGCCCGTACCGCCATACGGATCACCAGATAGAGGGCCGCCATCCCCAGCAGTACAATGGCCAAAACAGCCAGCCAGCTCATCACGAACTCATTCATTGCACTCTCTCCTTTGTGTTCCCATCAGCCGATGGGCCAAGATCGCCACTCCCATGGCGTTATCTGCAGCATACCGGGGCTGGGCAAAAATTCCCCGGCAACTCTCCGTCAAAATATACCGCAGGCGGCGATTGGAGGCCACCCCGCCCGAACACAGCAGGGGCAGTCTGGGAAAGCGGTCCTGGGCCTCCGCCGTGGCCCGACGGACCGCGTCGGAGACGGTATTCATCACGAACCGGGCCACCTCGGCAGGGGCAGTCCCCTTCTCCACCAAAGTCTTGACCTGATTCTCCACCCCGGACAGGGAGAAGGCCATATCCTCCACCTTCACCCGGAACCGCTCCTCTGCCGCAGACTCCTCCGAAAGCTCGTCCAGGGCCTTTCCCGCGGGAAATCCAAGCCCCAGCAGAACTCCGGTACGGTCAATGAGCTGTCCCGCCGAAATGTCGGTGGTGCCCCCCAGCTTCTCCGCCTTTACATTGGCCCCGTCAGGCTCCACATAGAGAAGCTCGGTGGTACCTCCGGAGAGATGCCAGGCCAAAAAAGGAGCATCCAGAAGTTCCTGCCGCCCCGCGGACCAGGCCGCTGCCGCCAGATGCCCCTGCTGGTGGGAGACTTCAAAAAAAGGGACGCCCAAAAGGGCGGCCGCGCTCCGGCCCAAACTCTCCCCCGCCCGGAAGCAGGGCATGTAGGAACCCTCCACCGCCCGGGGACGGGTGGAGGCGGCCACAGCGGCAATATCCTTCAGCACACCCGCGGCCCTCAGCTCCCGGATCCGGTCCGGCAGCGCTTTTACATGCTGAAAAAGCGCTGCCGACTGGCGAAGCCCCAGCTCCCCGGGCCGGACCTCCAGCAGCTTTCCCGCATTGTACCCCCCCTCCCCGTCATAGACGGCGGCGGAGGTGGTGTAGTTGCTGGTATCCAGCCCTAAAACGGTCACTCCTCCCCCTCCGGGGCGTCAAACACATCCGCCGGGGGAGGGGCAGTGGGCTCCGGCAACGGCTCAGAACGGACAAAGGAACCCAAAATACCGTTGACAAAGGAGGCAAGCTCCGGCTCCTCATAGTGCTTGGTCAGCTCCACCGCCTCATTGATGGCGGCGGCGTTGGGCACATCCTGCATGTAGAGGATCTCATACATACACACCCGGAGGATGGCCACCACCACCCGGGGGATCCGGGCAAAATTCCAGCCGATGGCATATTTTCCGATGTACCCATCCAGCTCAGACGAGTGAAGCTCCACCCCCTTGACCAGGGTCGTGATGTACTCCCGCTGTCCCACGTTGGGAAATTCCGCGTACAGAGGCTCCTCCCTGCCGATGGTCTCAAACACCGGCCGCTTCAGGACCTGGGCGAGCAATTCTTCCGCGCCCCCCCCTGAAAAACCCAGCTCAAACACGAAATGGACGGCTAATTCTCTGGCATTGCTTCTTGTCATAGGGATCCCTCCCGAGGGTCTATCTGCCCATTTTTAGGGTATCCACTATTATACACTCCTTTATGCAAAAAGAAAAGCCCCAAATCAGACCTCACGCAAAAAATATCAGGCCCGGAGAGGATCTCCTCTCCGGGCCTGCGTGCTCTCTGTTTTTTCTTACTTGCTCTTTTTCGGGGCCGGAAAAGCCACCCCCGTCACATGGACGTTCACCGCCGAAACGGTGAAGCCGCTGGCATTCACGATGGCGTCGCCCACGGCAGTCTGGACCGCCTTGGCCGACTCCTGCACCGAGAAACCGTACTTCACCAGTAGGGAGATGTCCACCGTGACGGCGCTCTCCTCCACCGTGACCCGGACCCCGCGGCTCAGATTTCTTCTTCCCGCCAAAAGCTCGGCAAGATCGCCGCCCAAATTCCCCGCCAGACCGCCGACGCCCTCCACCTCCAGGGCGGCGGCCGCGGCGGTCACCGCCAGCACGTCCTCCGAAATGTGGATGCTCCCCAGCTGGTCAGGGCAGGAGATGTACTCTTTTCCTTCCGCCATAGCATTTTCGCTTCCTTTCCTGTGGTCGTTCATGGATGGTTATCCTCATTGTACCACAGAAACGGAAAATTACAAACATATTTTTTTACTCTGCCCAAGTTTTTCCTCAGCCCTCCGCCCCGATGATCTTGATCTGGCTGGCGGGCACCCCGGTCTCGTCCATCACGATCTCTGTGATCCGGGCCACATCGGCGTCCTGAAGCCCTTGCCCGTCAGAGGACACCACCACCGATACGCCTCCCTCGCTGATAAACGCCACGCAGTCTGTGTAGCCTTTGGCGACGACCAGGTTTTCGATCTGAGCCTCCGAGACGGTGGAGGCGGCCAGAGTCTCAATGGCGGCCCCCGCGTCAGCCTTGGCCGCCTCCTCAGAGGCGTCGCTGTTCAGCGTCTCCTGCAGCATCCCCAGGGCGCTGTCCCGGGCCTGCTGGCGGTTGAGGCGGGCGGTGGAGAAGTAGCCGGTGGTGGGCTTTGTCGCCTCGTCCGGACCGGCGCTCTCAGCGGGGGCGGCGGAGGCCGCCGGCAGCAGGGGATCGTTGGTCCTCCCGCCTACCAGGGCCGTCTGGCCCAAGGTCTTCCCCGCATCCACCTCATCCTGCTGATAGGACCAGTTGAGATAGACCGCCACACAGACAAAGAGGACGATGGCGGCCACCACCGCGTTGCGTTTCCAGAGTTTCATACGTTTTTCCTCACTTTCCCTTACAAATCGAAATTTTATCCGCCCTCAGCCCCGTCAGGGCAGAGACCGCTTCATAAAGCGCCAGCTTTACCTGGGGATCGTCCCCTCCGGGGCATACCACCAAAGCCCCCTGGTACACCGGCCCCAGCTCCTGGAGCACCGCCGGCTCCTGATATCCCGCGCCCTTCGAGAGAAGGATGGTGGAACTCTCCCGGCTCACGCGGCTGTCCTCCTCGGTGGCGCTGCCGTCCTGGGCCAGGACCTGCCGCGGTCCGCCCTGAAAAGTGAGCACCACCGTCACATCCCCCGCCCCCTCCACCCGGGAGAGGGCCTTTTCCAGCTTCCGCTCCATCTCGTCCACCTGGAACAGATCCCTGCCGGGGCTCTCCTCAGGAAAGGCCTCCCCCGTCTCCTCCGCAGGCCAGGCCAGCAGGACCGCCCCTATCAGGGCCACCAGCAGGACATATTTATACCTTCCCAGAACTCCGGCCACCTTTTTGAGCCACTCGCTGCCTTTCATGTTCCCTCCTCCCGGAAACTCTGCCGCTGGGCGGGGATGCCGAGTTCCTCCTCCACCGCCTGGGAGAGCGCCTTTTTCTGTTGGGCCGTCCATTCCCCGGAGATCTCCGCCTGCCAGGGCACGGGCCAGCCTGAACCGTCCTCGGCCACTTCCACCTCCACCCTGCAGGAAAATCCCAGGGACTGGCCTTTGTCCACAATATATGCGCCCGCTTTTTGGGCTATGAGAATTTTCATTGCCTCTTCCCCGCTTTGGGCCGCCTCCTCCACCAGTCCCGGGTCCGGAGCGAGGGATACCCCCTTCGGCAGCTCCCCATTCCAACTCGTCAAGGGTCTGACCGCCGCCAGCAGGAGCACCAGCCCCCCCGCCAGCCGCCCGATTTTTTTCACAGTCCCCTCAGGGGTGAGGGCCTGGGCCAGGGATACCGCCAGCGCAGCGGCAGTCACCCCCAAAAGCCAGGTTTTCAGTCCCGTCATCCCACCACCGTCCTTATGGATGTAATGAGCGCCACATAGAGGATCATCCCTCCCCCGCCCACCATCCCCAGGATCAGGGCAAAGGCGGAGCCGATGCTGTCGATAAGTCCCGCAATAGGCCCCGGCAGCATGGTAGCGGTAAGGGCTGCGGCGCATTTATAGACCAGATAGTGGATCCCCAGATACAGAAAGGGAGAAAGGCAGATGGCCAACACCGCCAAAAGTCCTACCACCCCCACCGTACCTTTTAAGATCCCCGCCCCCGCCACCACCGCTTCCGCGGCGTCGGAGAGGATACCTCCCACCACAGGGATCATCCCCGAGATGGCGGTCTTGGCGGCCTTCTGGGCCATGGCGTCGGCATTTCCCGCAACCGCCCCGGTGACCGAGAGGTAGAGGACAAACCCGGTGATCAGCAGGCTGAGAAGACCGGTGGCCACCCATTTGAGAAGGGCTCCCAGCCGCCTCAGCCCATCGTTTCCCAGCGCCGCCCCGGCCGCCTGAGCCGCAATGTAGGCGTAGACCAAAGGGAGGATAAACCGGTCCACCAGCATCAGGAGCGATCCGAGAAAGAGAAGGACCGCCGCCTGTCTCGCCGCCGCCGCGGCCGGTGTCCCGGCAGCGGCGCAGGCCGCCGTCACCGTAGGCAGCAAAAGCTTGGAAAAGGCCTCCATCTCCTCCAGCGCCTTTCTCCCCAGCCCTAAAAGAACGCTGACGTCGGCGGCAGCTATCACGGTGACCGCCGCCGCGCCGGCCAGGCGCACCGGATCCAGACTTCCGCCCCCCAACTCCTCCCGCACCGCACCCGCAAGGCTGCATACCAGGGCTACCCCCAGAAGGAGCGTCCCGCTTTTCACCGCCCGGCGTAGGACCCCCTTGACCTCTCCCATCCCTCCGCTCAAAACCGCGCCGACCCCCTGGGCAAATCCGTTCCCGGACAGGCTCTCCACGTTCAGGTATCCATCCAGATAGGCCTCCGCCGCCCCCATGAACCCGTCCAGCCCCACCGCTTCGGAAAGCTCTTCGGCCTGAGCAAGGGGGGCAAAAACCACCACCACCGCCGTCATAAGAGCGATGACAAGGTATCGAATACCGCCTCTGCCAAGGGCAGGGCCGCCAGCAGCGCCAGAGCGGAGCCAGCCGTCTCCAAAAAGGCCGCCACGCCCCCCTCTCCCGCGTCCTTGCAGACCGCCGAAGCCAACCTGGTCACCAGCCCGATCCCCACCGTCTTCCAAACCGGCTTCCACACCCCGGGAGACAGTCCCGCAGTCCGGGCCAGAGAATCCGCCAGCCCCCGCACGGCGGCCAGCGAAGAGACCGCCTCCCCCAGAAGCGCCGCCCCCGCAGCCAAGGTCAAGACCAGGGCCAGCTCCGGGACCCGTCTCCGCAGGACCAGAGCGCACAGGGCCGCGCTCACCGCCAAAGCCGCTAATTTGAAAATATCCATGGTTTTTCACAGTCCAAACAGCCCCTTCACCAGATGGAAGAGGTCACTGATCTTCTGCACTACCATCATCAGCACCACCACCAGCCCCGCCAGAGTGGTCATCATGGCCTGCTCGTCCCGGCCGGACCGGGAAAGCACCTGGTTGAGCACCGAAACCAGAATGCCGATGGCCGCGATGCGAAAAATAAAATCCACGTCCATGTCAGGTCCTCATCCTCCATCTCTTCCGGTATCGATCCCCGCGTCTCATAACAGCAGGATCGTCATAAAGGCCCCCAGGGAAAGCCCCAGCGCGCCATAGGCCCTCCCCTTCCGGCTCAGCTCCTCCCGCAGGTGGGCCGCCCTGTGTTCCAGGACCGTCCGGGTCCGCTCCGCCGCCCTTCTCTGCTCCTCCCAGCCGCACCGGCCCAGGACAGAGCCTAAGCGGTACAGAGGCTCCAGATCCCCGGCGTCCAGCGGCCCCGCTCCCCGAGATATGCCCTCGGTCCAAAGCTGTTCAAAGGATTCCTCCCCCAGGCGGGAAAAACTGCGCCCCAGCTCCGCCATCACCTCTCCGGCAAGACCGGGAGCGCGCCGGGCCAGCTCCTCCAACAGCCAGGGCAGGTCGGGCAGCCGGAAGGCCAGCTCCCCCTCCAAAAGAGCCAGCGCGTCAGCCCAGCTCTCCAGAGCCGCGGCCCGGCGCTCCAGCTCCGCCGCCGCCTGCAGCCCCATCCAAAGCCCTCCCCCCGTGAGAAGGGCCGCCCCCATCAGCCTCCACATGGGGGCAGATCCTCCACCACATACCGCGGGGTTGTCCACCGCCGCAGGATCACCGCCTTTGCAAAGCCGCCCCGGGCCAGCAGCTCCCGGTACAGCGGCTTCCGCAGCAGGTCCTCCACCCCCTCAGCGTGGACGGTGGCCAGCAGCTTCACCCCGCAGTTCCCGCACTGCTCCAGGGCGGCACAGTCCTCAGGGGCGGTGACCTCGTCACAGCAGAGGATCTGTGGATTCATGCCCCGCAGCAGGATCGTCAGCCCCTGGGCCTTGGGGCAGCCCTCCAGAACGTCGGTCCGCCCTCCCACGTCGAACTGGGGCCTTCCCTCCCAGAGCGCAGCCACCTCCCCCCGCTCATCGCAGAGCCCCACCCGGAAGGCGGTTCCCTGCACCCCGTCGGACAGGAGCCGGACCAGATCCCGGAGCAGCGTGGTCTTCCCTCCCCCCGGAGGGGACAGGAGTAAGGTGTTTAGGAATTTCCCTTTACAAAGCAGCTCCGGAAGCACCTTCTCCCCGCAGCCGGGGACGGCATGTGCCACCCGAATATTCAAGGAAGACAGGCGCCGCAGGTTTTTCACCTGGCCGTCCTCCGTCCAAACGCTTCCGCACAGCCCCACCCGGTGCCCGCCCTTTACTGTATAGTATCCCCGCCTTACACTCTCCAGGGCGGTGTGGGCGCTGGCCCGGGTGGCGATCTCCAGCGTCAGCTCCAGATCCCGCCCTTCCACCGGGGACTGGGACAGGGGGAATTCATCCTCTCCGATCACCGCCGTCGGCGGTCGGCCCGAGCGCAGGCGGATCTCCTCCACCCGCCGCCGCACCAGGGGCGGCAGGGCCTGGGCCTCCCGGCGCAAAGCGGGGGGCAGCAGGGCAGCGGCCTCGTCAAATTCTTTCATATCGGTTCCCTCCTCTTTCGTGCTGAGACATATGTATGAAGGCGTGTCCCACTTTATGAATAAAAAAATAAAGCCCCACGGCTCGGGCTCTCCCATATTTTTTTCTCGAAAAGAATAACCGTTCCTCCCGCGGCGAAAACTACCAACAGCCCAAGTGGTCCCACAGACAAATAAGGAGGTTTTTACTTTGAAACAACGTCTGTTCCGCCGGTCTCTGGCACTGCTGTGCGCCGGAGCCATTTCTTTCGTTCTTCCTGCCGCCGCCCTGTTCGGCGGCGGCGACAGTGAGCCCGAGACCGTCAGCGTGGCCGCCTTCTCCAAAAATGGCCTCACCGACCGGGCCATCGCCTTTGATACCCAGGATTTCCGGGTCAACGGCGACGCCCAGCTCAGCTCCATCGTGGTCACCGCGCTCCCCGACCCCGCCGCCGGAGTCCTGACCATCGGCAGCCAGCCTGTGCTGGAGGGCAGCGAGGTGGCCCTTGCCGCCATCGACGGGCTGCGGTTCAATCCTCTCAACACCCCCATGCTCTCCGCCACATCCTTCTCCTTCACCCCCGTTTTTGCCGGGGGACTCACCGGAGAGGATGTGACTGTGGGCCTCTACCTGCTGGCCAGCGCCAATGAAGCGCCCATTGCGGAAAATCTCTCCCTGTGCACCTATAAAAATGTGGAGATCCAAGGCTCTTTTGCCGGAGTGGACCCGGAGGGGGACCTGCTCACCTTCCAGCTCATCAGCAAGCCCGCCCGCGGCGCGGTGACCCAGGCCCAGGACGGCTCCGCCGCCTTCACCTACACCCCCTATGAGAATAAGACCGGCAAAGACGCCTTCACCTATGTGGCCGTGGACTCCGTCGGCAACACCTCCGCCCCCGCCACCGTGACCATCAAGATCGAGAAACAGAAAACCAAAGTGTGCTACTCCGACATGACCGGAGTGGAGGGCCACCGGGAGGCGGTGCGCCTTGCCGAGGCAGGACTTCTCATCGGAGAGCAGATGGGCAGCGAGTACCTGTTCCATCCGGAGCAGACCCTGTCCCGCGCCCAGTTTACCGCCCTCGCCATGGCCGCCGCCGACCTGGACGTGATGAAGGAGGCCAGCCTCACCGGCTTTGCCGACGACGAGGCCATGGCCACCTGGGCCAAGCCCTTTGTGTCCTCCGCCCTGCGCTCCGGGGTGGTCCAGGGCTCCCTTGACCCGGAGGGCCGGGTGGTCTTCCAGGCCGACGCCCCCATCACCGCCGCCGAGGCTGCGGTACTGTTAAACCGCGCCCTCCGGGTCACCGACGTGGCCGAGACCTTCATTCCCACCGACGACGCAGCCCCCGCCTGGTGCGCCCAGGCCGTGGCCAACCTCAGCAGCTGCAATGCCCTGCCCGCCTCAGCCACCCTGTCCGCGCCCCTCACCCGCGCCCAGGCCGCGGTAATGCTCTCCGCCGCCCTGGACGTGGCGGAAAGCCGCGGCGGCGGAAACTGGTTCCAGTGGAATTAATTCTTTTACGAAATAAAATAAAAACATTCCCGCCCCTTCTTTTGGGGGGCGGGAATGCTCTATTTTACCCGTTTTTTATAAAATTGTATACATCTGCCCGCTCATTGCTATTTCGCATTTTTTAC
>CATKDV010000211.1:0-3394 GCA_949746985.1 uncultured Eubacteriales bacterium
CAAGGTGGCCATCTGCGAGCAGATGGAGGACCCGGCCCAGGCCAAGGGCCTGGTGGACCGGGATATCATCCGCATCGTCACCCCCGGCACCGTCATCGAGGAGACCATGCTGGAGGAGGGAAAGAACAACTTCCTCTGCGCCCTGTGTCTGACAGGGGATCGGGCGGGGCTGTGCTTTGCCGACCTTTCCACCGGGGAGGTCTCGGCCACCGGCTTTGACGGCCCCGGCTGGCGGGAGCACGCGGAAAACGAGCTGGGCCGCTACTCCCCCCGGGAGGTGGTCCTGTCCCGAGAGGCTGTGGAAGACAAGGTCCTGACATCCTTTTTGGAGCAGCGTCTGGCCTGCCGGACCGAGACCGGGTGCACCGCCGCCTTTGACCCGGACCGGGCCACCCTGGCGGTGGAAAAGCAGTTTGGCCCCGATCACGGCCTGCCCGAGGGGCCTGTATTCCAGGCGGCGGGGGCCCTCATGTCCTACCTGGTGGAGACCCAGAAGACCGACCTATCCCATCTGTCCGCCGTAAATTACTACACCACCGGGGAGTTCATGGAGCTGGACCTTACCGCCCGGCGGAACCTGGAGCTTACCGAGACCCTTCGGGGGAGCGAGAAAAGGGGAAGCCTTCTCTGGGTGCTGGACAAGACAGGGACCCCCATGGGCCACCGGCTCATCCGCTCCTGGCTGGAGCGGCCCCTTCTCTCCCCCGTCCAGATCGGCAAACGCCAGGGGGCGGTGGGGGATCTGGTGAATGATTCCGTCACCCGCCAGGAGCTGTCAAGGGAATTGAAGGAGGTCACCGACCTGGAGCGGCTCATCGGCCGGGTGGTCTACGGTACCGCCGGCGGGAGGGACCTGGTTTCCCTCTCCCGGGGGCTGGGAAAGCTCCCCGCCCTGCGGCTCTTGCTCTCCCCCCTCTCCTCCGCCCTCCTCTCGGTCCTCCGGGACAGCCTGAACGACCTGCCCCAGCTCCGGGGCCTCATCGACGAGACCTTTGTGGAGGAGCCCCCCTTCTCCGTCCGGGAGGGCGGCTTTATCCGGGCGGGGGCCGACCCGGAGGTGGACCGGCTCCGGGGGATCCTCACCGGGGGCAAGGACATGGTGGCCGCCATGGAGGCGCAGGAGAAGGAAAAGACCGGCATCAAGAGCCTGAAGGTGGGCTACAACAAGGTCTTTGGCTATTACATCGAGGTCTCCAAGGCCAATTCCGCCCTGGTGCCCGATACCTATATCCGCAAGCAGACTCTGGTAAACTGCGAGCGGTACATCACCCCCGAGCTCAAGGAGATGGAGAACACCATCCTCTCCGCCCAGGACCAGCTCACCGCTCTGGAGTACCAGATCTTCTGCCGGGTGCGCCAGGCCGCGGCGGAGCGGGTGGCGGACATCCAGCGTTCCGCCGCCGCTGTGGGCCAGGTGGATGTGCTCTGCTCCTTTGCCCGGGTGGCCGCCGAGAACGGCTACTGTATGCCCCAGGTGGACCTGTCCGACGTGATCGAGATCACAGAGGGCCGCCATCCCGTGGTGGAGAGGGCGGCGAAGAACAGCCTCTTTGTCCCCAACGACACCCACATGGACGGGAAAGAGGACATGTGCGCCATCATCACCGGTCCCAACATGGCGGGAAAGTCCACCTATATGCGCCAGGTGGCTCTCATCGTCCTCATGGCCCAGATGGGCTCCTTCGTCCCCGCCAAGGCCGCCCGCATCGGCATTGTGGACCGGGTCTTTACCCGCATCGGGGCCAGCGACGACCTCTCGGCGGGCCAGTCCACCTTTATGGTGGAGATGAACGAGGTGGCCGAACTTCTCAAAAACGCCACCTCCAAGAGTCTTCTCATCCTGGACGAGATCGGCCGGGGCACCTCCACCTACGACGGCATGGCCATCGCCCGCTCGGTATTGGAGTACTGCGCTGACAAAAAGCGTTTGGGATGCAAGACCCTCTTTGCCACCCACTACCACGAGCTGACAGCCCTGGAAGGGGAGATCCCCGGGGTGAAAAACTACAACATCGCCGCAAAAAAACGGCAGGACGACATCATTTTCCTCCGGAAGATCGTCCGGGGCGGGGCGGAGGCCAGCTACGGTATCGAGGTAGCCAAGCTGGCCGGGGTCCCCGAGCGGGTCATTTCCCGGGCAAAGGTGATCCTGTCGGAGCTGGAGGCCCAGGGCGGCCCTGTGGGCCGCGCCGGACCGGAGGCGGCCGCCGCCCCGCCCCAATTCTCCCTGGAGGACATGAGCGCCCGGGCGGTGACCGACCGGCTTCGGGCCGCAGACATAGATACCCTGACCCCCATCGAGGCCATGAATCTGTTGTATCAGTTAAAGAAAGAACTGTAAGAGGAAAAACGGTTTGCATTTTAAAGGGGATCTGTTATTCTTATGCCGCTATGCTTTTCCCCTTTTTACTTTTTAGGAAGGAGGCGGTCCCATGCCCCGCCGCAGCTGGAAAATCGAGATGACCGCCTCTGAGCGCCGCCGGGGTTTGGTCTATTTTCTTCTGTACCTGCTGGTCTTTCCCCGGCTGAACGCCTGGCTTCAGCAGCTCTGGATGGGAGACCGGGAGGTGCTGGTGGCCGAGGCCAACGTGCTTTACTACGCCTTCCTCTTCACCCTGTGCCTTTTTATTTTCTGGGATTTTTTGAAGAAGGACTTCCTGGGACTTTTGAACTGGCTGCCGGAAAACCTGGTCGCCGTGGCGGTGTGTCTTCTGCTGGCGGGAGGGCTCCACGCGGTGCTGACCCTCCTCCCCTTCCCGGTCCAGGATCCCATTTCCCTCCAGTACGCCCAGGAGTTCCGCGCCGCCCCCGCCCCCACCCTGGCCCTGATCCTTGTTCTCATCCCCGTGGTGGAGGAGACCCTGTTTCGGGGGCTGCTGTTCGGAACGCTGAGAGGGTACAGCCGCCCGCTGGGAATGGGGATCAGCGTGGTCCTCTATGCCCTGTCGGCGGTATGGAGGTATGCCCTGGATCTCTCCGACCCCCGGTATTTGCTGCTGACGCTCCTGTACCTGCCCATGTCCGTGGCGCTGACCGCCTGTTATGACCGGGGGGGCAGCGTGTGGGCCTGCGTGGTCCTCCACGGCGGGCTGAACGGGATGATCCTGACAATGGCGCTATAAAAGAAAGGAAGGGGAAACGGATGCCTCATATCGCCCAACTCTCCCCCCATGTGGCCGACCTGATCGCCGCCGGCGAGGTGGTGGAGCGTCCTGCCAGCGTGGTGAAGGAGCTGACAGAAAACGCCATCGATGCCGGCGCCCGCTCGGTGACGGTGGAGATCCAAAACGGCGGCATGACCCTCATCCGGGTCACCGACGACGGCTGCGGCATCGCCCCGGAGGAGGTCCAGACCGCTTTCCTCCGCCACGCCACCTCCAAGATAAAGACCGAG
>CATKDV010000212.1:0-4587 GCA_949746985.1 uncultured Eubacteriales bacterium
AGGAAACCCCTCTCCTGTCTCGCTTTTTTTGTATGGCTATACCGCTAACGATACAGGGACGGCGTTGGCGATGGCCAGTTCCTCCCGGGCAAAGTAGTCTACCAGGCGGAGGTCGTGTTTTGCCGCTTCCTCCTGAAGGAGGGGAGAGGCCCGGCCGGCGCAGAGGAGCTGGCCGGGGCGCAGGGCGGCCAGCGTATCGGCCAGGGAGAGCCGCCGGTCTGAGAGGGGGGCGTTGATCAGCTCCCCATTGACGGCGGGCAGAGGGAGAATGACGCAGTCGGCGATAGCCGCCCCTGCGAGACTGTCAGCGCAAAGGGAAGACTCCATCCCGTGTTCCAGGGCAAAAGTATGTACGGTGTGTCCATCCTCGTTGAGAGCTTTGGCCAAGGCGGCCTGTCGTGGGTCCCCACCGATGACCCAGAAATTCAAACGTTCCCGCATAGGCGTTTCCTCCGTTCTGATTTCTGGACTATCCTATGCAGGAAGGGAGAGGAAGGTGTGGATCTCGGCAGAGAGAAAAAAGCTACCACTTTTTTCACCCGTCTGCTATAATGGGAAAAGAAATACCGGGATGGAAAAGCAATGACCGCACAGAGGAGGGGAAGCAGAGGATGAACGCTGATCCGATCCGCTATATGGCCTTTGGGGACAAGGGGGAAGAGAGCGAGAATTTTTCCTGGCAGCTGCACAAGCTGACCGACTGGATGCCGGGAGGCTTTTTCATTTACCGGGCGGAGGGGCGGGAGGAGCTCCTCTATGCCAACGAGGCCCTGCTGCGGATATTTCTCTGCGACACCATGGAGGAATTCCGCGCCCTTACGGGCAACTCCTTCCGGGGGATCGTCCACCCGGAGGATCTGGATGAAGTGGAGGAGAGCATCCGGGAGCAGATCGCCAACAGCCAGTATGATCTGGACTATGTGGAATATCGTATCATCCGTAAAGACGGCAAGGTCCGCTGGCTGGAGGATTACGGTCATTTTATCCGCAGTGAGGAAGGGAATGTATTCTGCGTTTTTGTGGGGGACGTGACGGAAAAATATGCACAGCGTCTCCAGCGGGAGAGCAGTCTCCTCAGCCGGATCGAGGAGTATCACCAGGAGCTGGAGGGGCTCAACGGGGAGAATCTTCGGCGGCTGGAGGTCATTGAGGGGCTTAGCTTGGATTATGAATCCATTTTCTATCTGGATCTGAAGAAGAACACGATCCAGACATACCGCTCCAGCGGACGAGTGGAGTGCCAGTTTGAAAAGGAATGCCGGACCCGGACCTTTTCGGGGTTTGCCGATGGATATATTGGGTCCTGGGTCCACCCCGAGGACAGGGAGCTTCTGTCCCGGACCCTCACCGTGGAGGGGATCCGGGACAGGCTGCATGGCCGCGGCATCTCTGATGTGACCTACCGGGTGTTGGAGGGGGAGCGGGTGGAGTATCTCCAGCTTCATATGGTGAACGTGGGGGAGGGGGGACCGGCGGAGCAGGTGATCATGGCCGCCCGCAGTGTAGACGAGATGATCCGGAACGGACTGCGCCAGCGGGAGGCGCTGGAGAGCGCCCTGAAACAGTCCCGGTCGGCGGCCGTTGCCCGCAGTACCTTCCTGGCCAACATGTCTCACGATATCCGCACCCCGATGAATGCCATCCTGGGCTTTACCGCCCTGGCCAGAAAGCATCTGGAGGAGCCGGAGAGGCTGGAGGAGTATCTGGCGATGATCGAAAAGGCGGGCAATCAGCTGCTCCACCTGGTAAACGACGTGCTGGAGTTGACCCAGGTGGAATCGGGCAGGGTCCAGCTGGAGGAGGAGCCCTGCGACTTGGCGGAGATAGCCCGGGCCGTTCAGGCGGCCCTTGGGAGCCAGGCGGAGAAAAAAGGGCTGGACCTAAGCCTCGATATCTCCGGTGTGAGCCGTTCCGCGGTTTACGGGGACCGGGGAAAGCTGGAACAGATCCTCACCCTTTTTGCGGATAACGCCATTAAATATACCCCTGCCGGAGGTATGGTGGAGCTGATCGTGAGGGAACTGGAGGGGGCGGCCGCGGGATATGGGATCTACCGTTTAGCGGTGAGAGATACGGGGATCGGAGTGGGGGAAAGCTTCCAGAAGCGGCTGTTTGCCCCCTTTGAACGGGAGAGAAACACGACCTTGAGCGGGGTCCCCGGCACCGGGCTGGGATTGCCCATCGCCCGGGGTCTGGCCCAGCTCATGGGAGGGGAGATCTCGGTGGACAGCGCCCCGGGGAAAGGCAGCTGCTTCTATGTGACGCTGACGCTGCGCCTGGTCCAGGAGCCGCCCGCCCAGGGGGGAGACGTGCTCTTGCCGGGGACGGACTTTCCGGGGAAGGTCCTGGTGGTGGAGGACAACAGCCTCAACCGGGAGATCCTGCGGGAGCTTCTGGAGAGCGAGGGCTTTCAGGTGGAGAGCGCCGTCCATGGCCGGCAGGCGGTGGATATGGTGGGCGCGTCTCAGCCCGGAGAGTACGGGCTGATCCTGATGGATATTCAGATGCCTGTCATGGACGGCTGTCAGGCCGCCCGATCCATCCGGGCCTTGCCGGATCCCACCCACTCCGCGCTCCCCATTATCGCTGTCTCTGCCAACGCTTCGGAAGAGGACAAAAAGCAGTCCGGCGAGAGTGGGATGAACGCTCATCTGGCCAAGCCGGTGGATCTGGAACAGCTGCTGAAGACCATACAGCGGGTCATGGCTGTGGATCGATGACTGTTTTCTCTCCTTCTGGTGGGGGAGAGAAGAGCTTGCGGACGATGTGCTGCGTATACTTGAAGGACAAGGAAAAAGCTCCTCCGACCAACAGTCGGAGGAGCTTTTTTGACGGATATTTTATAGAAGGATGACCCCGGCGGCCTCGCAGGCATCTATGGCGTCCCGGTCCCAGATGCCCGCCTGCACCTCCCCGATGTGGGCCCGGCCCAGAAGATACATGCACAGCCGGCTCTGGCCGATGCCGCCGCCGATGGTGAGGGGCAGCTTGCCCTCCAGAAGGAGCTTGTGGAACTCCAGAGTCCGCCGCTCGTCGTGGCCCGAGAGGGTGAGCTGCCGGTCCATGGCCTCCGGGTCTACCCGGATGCCCATGGAGCTGAGCTCAAAGGCGCTGCCCAGTATGCTGTTCCAGACCAGGATGTCCCCATTCAGGGTCCAGTCGTCATAGTCGGGGGCCCGGCCGTCGTGGGGCTTGCCCGACTTCAGGGCTCCGCCGATGCCCATGAGGAAGGTGAGGGGGTGGTCCTTCACCCAAAGGTTCTCCCGCTCCTTGGGGGTCTTGTCAGGCCACTTCTCCTCCAGCTCCAGAGTGGTGACAAAGCTGACCCTGTCGTCCACCCTGGGCAGTTTGCAAAGGACGGGGAAAGCGGAGCGCAGGGTGTCCTGGGTCTCCCGGATGGCCTGGGCGATGGCCTCCACTGTCCGGTGCAGATACTCCTTGTTCCGGTCCCGGGGGGCAATGACCTTCTCCCAGTCCCACTGGTCCACATAGACCGAGTGGAGATTGTCCAGCTCCTCGTCCCGGCGGATGGCGTTCATATCGGTGTAAAGGCCCTCCCCCACCGAGAAATGGTAGCGGTAGAGGGCCATGCGCTTCCACTTGGCCAGGGAGTGGACCACCTGGGCGTCGGCCTTGGCGTAGGGTACGTCGAAGGAGACGGGCCGTTCCACGCCGTTGAGGTCGTCGTTCAGGCCGGTGGCGGCCTGAACGAAAAGGGGTGCGGAGACCCGGCGCAGGTTCAGGGCTCCCGCCAGAGTGTCCTCAAAGACCCGCTTGAGGAGACCGATGGCCTTTTGGGTGTCGTAAAGGTTGAGAGAGGGGGCGTACCCGGTGGGGATGACAGTCTTCAGCATGGTCATCGGCTCCTTTTCCACTTAAATTTTCCCTATTATAAGACTGCCTTCACGAAAAAGCAAGGGGGAGGAGTCAATTTTTCTCTGTGTGGGAATACTGGGAAAGGAAAGGGGATGGCGGAAATGCGGGAATGGCTTTGGCGGACGGTACTGGCGGCGGCGCTGTGCCTGGGGGTGGGAGAGTGCTACCGCCGGGTGCCGCAGGAGATCCCTCTTCCGGACGCCCTGCCTGCGGAGGAGCCGTTTGCGGATATCGCGTTTGGAGAGCGGTGGTATGACGGGGCCCAGTACGGTTACCGCAACGGCTTGGTCCACGGAATGACCGAGACAGAGTTCGGCGGGGAACTCCCCGCCACAAGAGCCATGGCGGCCACTATGGTCTGGCGTATGGCGGAGGAGCCGGAGGTGCTGGGGGACAGCGTTTTTCAGGATGTGGAGCCGGGGAAGTATTACACCATGGCGGTGGTGTGGGGAGAGAGCCGGGGGCTGTGGGAGGGGTATGGAGACGGTACTTTTCGGCCCCAGGAGGCGGTGACCTGGGGACAGTTGGAGCTGGTGCTGGGGCGATATCGGGGAGAAAAGGAGCGGGCGGCGTCCCCGGCAGGGACACTGCTGAGCGCGGGGGTGAAGGAGGGGGCGGTCCTGAACCGGGGAGAGCTGGCAGAGGCGTTGATGGAGGAGCGGGAGAAGGAAAGGGAAGGAATGCGCCCCGCATTCTGCGGAGATCTTTCGC
>CATKDV010000213.1:0-7828 GCA_949746985.1 uncultured Eubacteriales bacterium
ACCTATGAGGTGTGTGTGGGCACCTCGGGCAACGGGACGCCCACAGGTGTGAATGTTACGGTGAGCAGTACAGCGGGTACCGCCGCCACGGCGAATGTGAACTACTATACCGTCAGCTTTGATCTGAATGGCGCTCCGGGGACGGCTCCCGCCGATCAGATCGTGCTGAGCGGCAAAACTACGACCTATCCCAACGCACCCACTTGGGCGGACCACTCCTTCGGTGGATGGGGAAGCTCCAATACGGCCACCTCCGGCGGTGCGGCGGGAACTGCCACGCCGGCCATTACCAAGACAACGACCTACTGGGCCGTATGGACGCTGACGGGCTGGACCGCCCAAGTGACGGCAAACCTGGACGGAACAGCGATAACTGATACCAGCAAGGTGACGGGGATCGATCTTCAGACTAATGCCGGCCAATCGGCGTCCGGTAGCTTCAACAGCTCGACAAAGAAATTTGATTTTACCATCAGTGCTGCAGACGCGGGAAAAAGCTATACCAAGGCTGTTGTGAAGACGGCCTCCAACACTGCGGGCTATACGTTTAACCTTGCTACGCCCATCAGTATGGGTAATAAGACGGCTACGGTGGACCTCTACACAGTGGCGGTCCAGGTAGATAATAGTAACGGCGCGTCCACGGCGGGGAATACCGCCACGGCGGCGGGCCGGGCGGAAGCCTACGCGCAGGCGGGGACTTCGGTGACCCTGGCGGCAAGCAACGTGACCAACTGGACCTTTGCCAACTGGACAGGCGGCACGGTCGCCAACGCTAACAGCGCCAACACTACCATCACAGTTCCGACGGCGAAGACGACGCTGATAGCCCATTTCACGCCCCATGCCGTTTTGAGTTTTGAGGATGGCAACGATACCCTTACGGTAGAGACAGGGTATACGGGCGGGACTTTGGGCGTGACGGTGAAGAACACCGGCCCGGGCGTCGCTGGAAATGTGAAATACGTGATCTCGAAGTCGAACAGCAGCTATGCTACTCCGGATACCACAACTGCGTTTAACTCGGTGACTCCTGACAGCGGCACATTGGCCGCCAATACCGGAAGCGCGGACCTGACCTTGAACGCGGTAACGGGTCGGCCTATTGGTACTCATACAGTGTATATCTGGGCCTATGACGCCACAGATACAACTGTGACTGCGGTATGCAAGGAGGTCAAGCTGAAGGTAGAGAAGGCGGGGACTCCCTCGGCTGTAGATGCTACCTTTACTTGGGATACATATCTCCAGCAGGTGCAGGGGAAAGGGACGAATAACTTTACCACCACCATTAACCTGACCAATTCTTTTAAAGATTATAAAGAGTATGTCGTGACCTTTGGCGGGAAGACCCTGACCCAGGGGACAGATTATACCTGGACCCATACGACTGGTGCGGCCACCGCCAGCTTTACCCTGACCAACGCCTTCCTGAAAGCACGGACCCTGGCAGACAACCGGAGCGTATTTAAGATCCAACTGACCAACCAGGGAGATGTGACCGGTACAGCAGAGATCACAATGAACATGACGGACACCATGCCCAGCGTCACAAACGTGAATCTGAATCAGTCCTCCTACACGGTGGGGGATACCATCACGGTGAGCAAGGTGACCACCAGTGTGGGCGCCGGAGATACTCCCGCTGCCGGTACGGTGTCCTATACCTGGTACAGGAACGGCGCCGAGATCACCGGTGCGACTGGGAATACTCTGGATACCAGCGGCTTTAATAAAAACGACGTGATCCGGGTCGTGGTGAGCGGCACTGCGGCAGCGGGAACGGCGAAGCCTACCGGGAACCATCTGTATAAGGCTTCCAGTTCCGCCGACGCCACCGTTCAGCTTCAGGCCAAAATCTACACAGTGACCCTGACAAAATCGTCCATGGGTACCCTGACGGGTAACGCCGGGGGCAACAATCAGAGTACAAGCAGCACAGCTGATGCGGAATTCAGAGTGACCGACGGCGGTTCTGTGGCCATCTCCGCCGCGGCGGGGAAGGGCTATAAGTTCGTGAAGTGGGCCGCTACACTGGGTTCTGGCGTGACGGCCACAGAGACCGAAAACAGATTGGTAAATGCCAACAGCTCCAGCACCACCTACGGCGCGGTGACAGGCAACGCCAGCATCGCTGCTGAGTTCAAGGCGGTTACCGATGTGTCGACCTCCAGCGCCAATACGACCCTGAACGCTCAGGTGGGCTATACCTCGCCCGCCCACGCTACCATCACTATCAGCAATGCGGGACGGAAGCAGGCCAGCCTGGAGGTCAGCTACAGCGACCCGACCGGCGCCTTTACCTTTGGACCCGCTGCCGCCCCCACCTCTATCGCGGGGATCACCAGTGATGCAAATGTGACCAGCCAGATCACCGTGACCCCCAAGGCAGGTCTGGCCGCAGGCACCTATACGGCCACTGTGACCATAAAGGAGACCACGGACGAGGGCGACACCATGAGTGGCGGCCTGAAGGAAGTCTCCATCCCGGTGACCTTTACCGTCACCGGCTCCAACGCCAAGGTGAAAGTGCAGCTGGACGGCACAGGCTGCAGCAATGAGGTAGTCATCCTGCGGCAGGCTGGGGCCTCCCCCATTGTAATGACTGCCACAGGCACAGGCGGCATCTATACCGCCGAAGGCCTGGCCAGCGGAGCATATACCATCCATGTGAACGGGATCGCCACCACTGCGACAGTGAGCGGCGCCGCTACTCTGCCGACAACTCCCCAGACGACGGTGAGCTTCTATACGCTGGCTCTGGCCACTAACCCCGCCGGCCTTACAGCCCAACCCAGCGCCAGCGGAGGGACAAAGACCACCCTGACTCCGGATGGCAAGAGCGCCGCAGAGGGGTATCTGAGCAGCGCCCAGGGCGGAGCTGCGGTGACGGTCTCTGCCCCCGGCTCCAATACGGACGCTGCTGGGAAGAACTATCAGTTCAGCAGCTGGACCAATACCGACGCCACTAATTCCGGCGCTGTGACCATGAACGCTGCCAAGACGGTAACGGCAAACTATACCGCCACCTATGGCATCAAGTACCATATGAACGACGGTGCTACCACCGATCCCTATGTGACGGTCAGTGGCCTGAGCGGCAACGCCACGCTCCTGCCCGCCCCCGCCCGGACAGGCTACAGCTTCAGCGGTTGGTACACCGCCGCCACTGGGGGAAGCCTGGCGGGCCTCGGTGGGGCAAGTGTAGCCACAACGGCTCTGGGCACTTTGAGCGGCGACGGCTACTACAGCCTCTATGCCCGGTGGACAGCTTTGACTACAACGATAAACTTTGTGACTAAGACCCTTCCCGGCGGCGAGTACAGCAAGGCATACTCGGCGGCAATTGTAGCCACTGCTACGGATACGGTAAACAGCCACGCTGTGACCTTTACCGCCATTGCGGATATCGATGGCTCGGGTCTGGCGCTGGCCGCCGACGGCACCATCAGCGGGATCCCCCATAAGACAGGGCCCCTGACCTTTACCGCTACCGCCACAGCCAATGGTGTGACGAAGACACAGAGCTATACCATCCAGGTCGCTCCCACCAAGCCCACCATCACCGGCGTGACCATTGCCGGGGCCACCGTGGGCGGGGCCATTGGCTCCACCACCGTGACCGCTTCGGTGAACGGACCGCTTTGGAACGGGACCCAGTGGCTCGCCAACGGCCAGACGGTGAAGCTGAATTTGACGGGTACGACCACCACGCCGGAAGCCGGCAAGCCCGCCATCGGCGATCTGGCGGCCACCATGACCGGCAACATCGATGTGACGCCCAAGGATGTGACCGTGACCTACACGCCAAAGGCTACCTCCACGGGGGTCAGCGGCCTGACTCAGACTTACGCGGATATTTACACTGAGACAACATTTGTTACCTCCGTCTCCGCCGGTGAAGCCACATATACCTTCACCGTGTCCCCCAACCCCCATGATTTCGGCAGTAAGGTGGTGGGAGCGGAGGCCAACGGAGTGGCGGCCCAAGACTTCCAGATCACCCGGTCGGGCAACCAGACTCTCTATATGGACTATACCCTGGTGACGGCGGATGGGTCTACTGCGGATAGCGCCGCCAGCACATACTTCACGCTGACGCCGGTGAGCGCCTCCGGCCGGCAGGCGATCAGTAATAATACTGCGACCAAGGGCTTCAGCGTGGTGCCGACCACTACGGCGAAGACCACCCCCGGCTTCTACAAGACCTATGTCCGGGTGTCCGCCTATGATCAGGCCACCGGCGGGAATGAGAAGCAGTACGTCATCGTGCCCATCACCTTCGAGGTGAAGAACCCCGCCAATTTTGAGGCGGAGGTGCAGGTCCGGAAGACGGCGGCGACTGCCGGGGCCACGGCTGTGGGCAGCAATATCGGAGCGGTCCGGTTGCTGGATCTGACCGACGGGACCACTACACTGGCTCCGGACGCAAGCCCTGTGAACGGTGTATACAAGTGGACCGGGAGCAGCAATCAGCCTGTGTTCGGCCATGTTTATCAGGTCCAGGTCAAGTATGACGCTTCTGCCAGCACCTGGGATAACGCCCCCGGTGCGGTGGTCAGTAAGGATGCGGCCAAGGACCAAGTGGTGGATTACTACGAGCTGACCCTGGATAAGGATCCCAGCGACATCTCCGCGACTTTGGAGTTGAATGACAGCACAGCGCCTTTGAGCGTCTATCTGCTGGAAGGGCAGAGCGCCAAGGCGGATACGACTGTGGTCGACGGCTATGCCTTTAACGGCTGGAAGGACAGCAGCAATAATGTTCTGAGCGCGGGCATCTCCTATAACTACGTTATGGGGAAAGCCGCCATGAAGCTTACCGCCAGCTATACCAAGAATACCGATACCTATACGGTGTCCTATGCCGGCGGCAGCGCCCCCGGCTCGGTACTGCTGCCTGTGGACAACACGCAGTACAATGCGGGTGCGCCCGTTACGGTAAAGACGATGCAGGGCGTGTGGCCCGGACATACCTTTACCGGGTGGAGCGTCACCTCGGGCGGCGTGACCATTACCGGCAACCAGTTCACCATGGGCAATGCCAATGTGGTCCTCACCGCCCAGTGGGAGAAGACTGAGGCCACAGGCTGGTCGACCCTGCCCGGCGGTACATACGGCACGGAGTACCGGGGCCAGGTGGCGGTGACCAACGCCGGCGCACTGGGGGTCACAGGCTATGCTCTGAAGGAGGGCAGCAGTCTCCCCGACGGTTTGGAGTGGCATGAGGACGGATCCATTACCGGCAAGCCTTATGCCTCAGCGGGTAACAACTATACCTTTACGGTTGTAGCCACCAATTCGGACGGCACGACTTGGGAGAAGGAATATACCCTCGCTATCGACAAGGCCCAGCCTGTCATTAACAGCGTGAAGGTCACAGACGGCGCCACAGTGGGCGGAGCCTTGACTGCCGCTACCATTGAGGCAGTGGTCACGGCGCCCTTCTGGGATTCCACTGCAGGCGGCAGCACCGGCGGGTGGACCGATCGGGCGGTGACCCTGACCTGGACCAACAACACCACGACCGGAAGCCCGAAAATCGGCGACCTGACGCCCACGCTGGGGAGCGATAATATCTTTGCGGCCTCCGGCAAGATTCTGAGCGTGAACTATGGGCCCGGCTCCACCGGGACCGGGATCACAGGCCAGACCTATGCGGATATTTATAAGACGGCTCAATTTGAGACCGTTGTCTCCGCCGGAACGGCCACCTATGATGTGAATGTGGACAAGAGCACTCTGAAATTCACGGTCACAAAGGGGAAGGGCGATTACAGCCCCGCCAGCGATACCTTTGCAGTGACCAACCAGGGCAATCAGATCGTGGATACCAAGTATACCCTGGATGCGGGCACCTATTTTGACCTGGATAAGACCTCGGCCTCCAACCTGGCCGCAGGGACAGGGACGGATACCGTGACCGTAACGCCCAAATATAACACAGCGGTGGGGACCTATACCTCTCAGGTAACGGTGGAGAGCTTTGCCGCCGGCGATACCACGGCGAAATTCACCCGTACCGTGACCCTGATCCTGGAGGTCAGGGAGGAGACCACCTTTGAACCCACCGTGAACGTGGTGGAGACCGCGGTGGGCGGCAGCGAGACGCCTAAGACCATCGGTGCTGTCCAGCTTATGCCTGTGGGCGGTACCACGCCCTTGGCGCCTGACGCCGTCGCCACAGCGGGGACCTACACTTGGACCACCAATAAGCCGGCCTATGGCACGGTGTATCAGGTCCAGGTCAAGTATGCTGCCGGTGACGACTGGACTACCGTTCCCAATATGACGGTGAAGGCCGGCGATGCCGATCCCTACAAGGTGGAGTTCTTCCAGATCCTTCTGGATGCTTCTCCCAGCGGCGCGGCGGAATATCTGAAACTGAACGGGACCTCTGTAACGGCAAAGACCGGCGGGTACTTCCTGAAGGACACCACCGTTACCGCGGAGACCAAGGCTAACGGCGGCTATACCTTTACCAAGTGGAGCACCGATGCCACGACCACCTTTATCAATCATCCGGTGCAGGCGGCTGCCACCCTGACAGCCAGCTTTGAGGAGATCACGGAGTACACGGTGACCCTGCATCTGAACGGCGGCGCGCTGACCATCGGCGGGACTGCCGCTGGGGACGATCCCGTTTCTGCGGAGAACACCGCTAAAATGCTGACCGGAGGAAAGAACGGCTTTACCACCGACGCCGTCATCGGCGTCAAGGTGGACGGCGCGGGCAGCTACACGATTACAAAGACGGGCTACACCTTCCGGGGCTGGGCACTGACCTCCGGGAAGGACGGCGCGACAGGCAGCTTTGCCTTTACGGCCAACGCCGCCAATGATACCGATGATGGAGCCGCTGCGGACCAGGTGATCCACCTCTACGCCGTGTGGACGCTGGACAGCACTCTGTCCTTTACCGGTGCGATCATCGAGGGAGTCTACAAGCACCCGATCACAAACGCCCTTGGCGGCACAGCCAGCGGCGGACAGGAGCCCTATACCTACAGTGGGACTCTGCCCTTTGGCCTGGCTCTGGACAGCGGGGCCAGCAGTGTCAGCGGCACCCCCAATGATACGGGGACCCAGACCGCCAACGTGACGGTGACGGACGGGAAGAATGACCAGGTCAGCGCGGTTTACAGCGTTGTGATCCGGAAGGCAGAGGTAGCTCCCGCCGCGTCCCTGAACGCTCTGACGGTTGATCCCGGCGCGGATGAGGCCGGGACCAAAGCGAATGTGATCAAGGCTCTGGGCAAGCCCCAGATGGACGGTGTAGACACCAATGAGACAAATGTAAACGGCTCCTGGAAGGTCGCCGATGACTTTACCATGCCCACCACCCCCGGCACCTATAACGTGCCCGTGGTGTTTACCCCGGAGAATACTTCGGGCAGCGCTACCGGACAGGATAAGTACGGCGATCACTATAACCACTACTATGGCACAGTCCAGGTGACCCTGAGCGCCAAGAAGATCACCGGGGCGGGACTGGATGTGACAAAGCCCTCTACCGGGGCCGCTCCCATGACCCTGGACGCTTTGAAGGCCGCCGCCAACAACACCCTGACCAGTGGGGACAGAGGAGCCAACTATACCAACGATGTAGAGATCCTGGGTATGACCTGGACCCCCAAGGAGACGGACGGCGTGTTCCATGCCAACACCCCCTATACAGTTACCGTGACCCTGGGAATCAGAGAGGGCAGCAGTTATCGCTTTGATACCGCTGCAGGTATATTCACGGGGACCATTGCCGGAGCGGCGGCCACTGTCTCCTCCATCAACGAGGAGAACGTGACCTTGGTCTTGAATTTCCCGGCTGAGG
>CATKDV010000214.1:0-3381 GCA_949746985.1 uncultured Eubacteriales bacterium
CATTGAAAAATTTGAGACCGGGCGGCTCACCCCCGGTCAGGACCAGCAGCAGAAGCTGGCCGACTTCTTCGGCGTGTCCCTGTTCTACCTCCAGGGCAAGGGCCGGGACCGGACCCGGATGGAGGACTGGCTCTCCGAGGCCGTCCCCATGGAGGAGGCGGAGGCCGCCCTCACCCGTCCCCCCGTCAAGCGACCCTCTCCCCTGCCCGCCCAGCCCGTCCAGGGCCAGGGGAATCTCTTTGACTCTCTGCTCGCCAGCGGGAAATTTCAGGAGGCCCTCTCCGCCGCCGTGCTGGATACCCTCCGTAGCCCCGCCGGCCAGGAGCTTCTGGCCCAGGTGGTACAGAAGGAGCTGAGAAAGCGGCAAAACTGACCCCAAACAGGAAAAAACAGCCGTCCGGCGCAACGCCGGGCGGCTGTTTTTTCCTATTTCAAAAGTCCCTCCAGCTGTGCCTTGGTAAGGCCCCTGGTGAGGATCAGGCCCTCCCTCTGCCCTTGTATGTAGGGCCCCAGCTTGGGCATTACGGACCGGTAGTCCGCCATACCCAGAATGCCCTGGGTCTCGATGCTCACCAGCACCAGCCTCCAGTCCTTTACCGGCTTGCCGTCCACCCCGTACTTCTCCCAGGGAGCCAGGGGCAGAATGGTCTCCACCCCCTCGGTGAGGACCACCGCCCCGAAGGGCTCCTCCCCCTCCTTGCCGTAGAAGTTTACATTGGCCTTGAAGGCGTTGTCCCAGACGGACTGGAGTGCCTCCGCTTGGGCCGCGGACCCGCTCTTGTCCCGAAATCTATCAAACAGTCCCATATGTACCTCCCTTAAAACAGTCCCGTGATCTTTCCGTTTTCGTCCACGTCGATCTTCTCGGCGGCCGGCACTTTCGGCAGCCCGGGCATGGTCATGATATCCCCGGTGAGGGCCACGATGAAGCCCGCCCCAGCGGAGACTTTCAGGTTCCGCACCGTGACCTTGAAGCCCTCAGGGGCTCCCAGCAGAGTGGGGTCGTCTGAGAAAGAATACTGGGTCTTGGCCATACAGATAGGAAGGTCTCCAAAGCCCAGCTCCACCAGCTTCTGAGCCTGCTTCTGGGCGGCAGCGGTCAACTCCACCCCCGCCCCACCGTAGACCCGGCCCACGATGGCATTGAGCTTATATATCATGGAGGTGTTGTCCGGGTAAGCGTAGGTAAACTCGTCCAACCGGGGCTCCTCGCACAGGCGGAGGACCTCCCGGCCCAGTGCCTCGCCTCCGGCTCCGCCCTTGGCCCACACTTCGCTGAGGGCCACGCTGACCCCCTTTTCCCGGCACGTATCCTCCACCAGCTTCCACTCGGCGGGGGTGTCGGTGGGGAAGGCGTTGACGGCCACCACGCAGGGCAGATGATAGGTATTTTTGATGTTGTCCACGTGCCGCAGGAGGTTGGGAAGGCCCTTCTCCAGAGCGGTCAGGTCCTCCTTCCCCAAGTCGGCCTTAGCGGCCCCCCCGTGGTGCTTCAGGGCCCGGACGGTGGCCACGATGACCACCGCGTCGGGGGTCAGCCCCGCCATGCGGCACTTGATGTCCAGGAACTTCTCCGCCCCCAGGTCCGCGCCGAAGCCCGCCTCGGTGACCACATAATCGCTGAGTTTCAGGGCGGCGTCAGTGGCGGACACCGAGTTGCATCCGTGGGCGATGTTGGCGAAGGGTCCGCCGTGGATGAAGGCTGGGGTCCCCTCCAGGGTCTGGACCAGGTTGGGCTTGAGAGCGTCCTTCAAAAGGGCAGTCATGGCCCCCTCAGCTTTCAGGTCGTGGGCGGTGACCGGCTCCCCGGAGCGGTTGTAGGCCACCACCATCCGGCCCAGCCGGGCCTTCAAGTCCTGGAGGTCGCTGGCCAGACAAAAAACCGCCATGACCTCGCTGGCCACGGTGATGTCAAAGCCGTCCTCCCGGGGCACCCCCTGCATCCGGCCGCCAAGGCCGTCGATGACGTTGCGGAGCTGGCGGTCGTTCATGTCCACACACCGCTTCCAGGTGATGTTCTTTACGTCGATATCCAGGGCATTCCCCTGCTGAATATGGTTGTCCAGCATAGCCGCCAGCAAATTGTTGGCCGCCCCGATGGCGTGGAAATCCCCGGTGAAGTGGAGATTGATGTCCTCCATGGGGATGACCTGGGCATACCCGCCCCCGGCGGCTCCCCCCTTCACCCCAAAGACAGGGCCCAGAGAAGGCTCCCGGAGGGCAAGACAGGTCTTTTTTCCCAAGCGGCTCAGGGCGTCGGCCAAACCCACGCTGGTGGTGGTCTTCCCCTCCCCGGCGGGGGTGGGGTTGATGGCGGTGACCAGGATCAGCTTTCCCTTCCGGGACTTGTCCCGGTAGGAGGCCGGCTCCACCTTGGCCTTGTCCCGGCCATAGGGGATCAGATCCTCCCCGGTCAGCCCCAGCTTGGCGGCGATCTCCTGAATGGGGCGGGGCTGTACGCTCTGGGCGATCTCAATATCGGTCAGCATGATGATCTCTCCTTTTCTCATCGGAAATTCTCACGAAAGCAGACGGCACGATCTCTATGTAGGGGCGCACACTGCGCACCCGCTCTCACAGTCTCCGCAATTTATCCCATAGGGCCATGGGGATTCTGGCCGGCAGCAGCTTTCCCCCCAGCCTCATCACAGCCGGGATCGGCCCGCAGGTGACCACCGGCCGCCCCAGGCCGTTCATAGTGAGGCTCCAGGCCGCCACCGCCTCGGGCCGCATGGCCAAAGGGGTATGGCGAACCGCCTCCGGGTTGGCGGTATCCCGGGCTACGGCCATGAATTCTGTCTTGATCCAGTAGGGACACACCGCCGTCACCAGCACTCCCCGGGGGGAAAGTTCCTCCCGAAGAGCCCGGGTATAATGGAGCACAAAGGCCTTGGTGGCCGCATAGACGCCCATGGCGGGCAGGGGCTGGAAAGCGGCGCAGGAGGCCACCTCCAGCACCCGGCTGCCCCGGTGGAAATATGGGATACACACCCTGGTCACCTCCGCGGCGGCGCGGCAGTTGAGGGAGATCATGTCCCCTGTCTCCTCCAAGCTCAGGTCCTCCACCCGCCCGAACTTGCCGAACCCGGCGGCCGAAACCAAGAGCTCCACCCGAGGTCTTTCCTCCTCCAGGGTCCGCCGGAGGGTCAGGATGCTCTCCTCCTCTGTCAGGTCCAGGGCCAGTATCCGACAGTCGGTCTCCAACTCCTCCGCCAGGGCGACGAGCCGCTCCTCCCGGCGGGCGATAAGCCACAGCTCGTCCAGCTCCAATATTTTGTCCATATGCCTTGCATAGGCCCGCCCCAGACCGGAGGAGGCCCCTGTGATGATCCCGATCCTCATATCCATTCCCCCTTTGCGGTAGTATGGCTGTTCTTTTTC
>CATKDV010000215.1:0-10790 GCA_949746985.1 uncultured Eubacteriales bacterium
GATGGCGGGATCCTCGGAGTTGAAGATGTTGCTCACCTTGGCGTTCATCCGGTCGGCGGCCAGGGTGTACTGGGTCAGGTCGTTGGTGCCGATGGAGAAAAAGTCTACCAGCTTGGCCAGCTCGTCGCTCATGACGACGGCGGCGGGAGTCTCGATCATGACGCCGATCTTGATGCTGTCGGAGACGGGGACCCCCTCGGCCTTCAGCTCGGCCTTCAGGTTGCTGAGCAGCTCCTTGGACTTCATCACCTGGGTGATGCTGGTGATCATGGGGAACATGATGTGCAGGTTCCCGTAGACCGAGGCCCGGAGGAGGGCCCGGAGCTGGGTGCGGAAGATCTCCGGCTGGTCCAGGCAGATGCGGATGGCCCGGTAGCCCATGGCGGGATTTTCCTCGTGGGGGATGTTGAAGTAGGGGGCCTGCTTGTCGCTGCCCAGGTCCAGGGTGCGGACGATGACCTGGTTGGGGGCAAAGATCTCCAGGACCTTTTTGTAGGCCTGGAACTGCTTCTCCTCCGAGGGGAAGTCGGGGGAGTCCAGGTAAAGGAACTCGCTGCGGAACAGGCCGACTCCGTCGGCTCCGGCAGCCTTGGCGTCCTCGGCGTCCTTTACGCTGCCGATGTTGGCGCAGATGTGGACGCGGTGGCCTGACTTGGTGACGGCCTCCTTGTCCTTGTAATGTTGGAGGAGGACCTTCTGCTCTTCGAACTCGGCTTTCTTTTTGTCATAGAGAGCCAGCTCCTCCGCGGTGGGGTCCACGATGACCTCTCCGGCCAGGCCGTCCATGGCGACGACAGCCTCTCTGGGCAGTTTATCAAACTCGTCCCCCATGCCCACGATGCAGGCGATGCCCATGGAGCGGGAGAGGATGGCGGAGTGGGAGGTGGTGGAGCCGTTCCGGGTAACGCAGCCCACCACGTAGCGCTTATCCAGCTTTACGGTCTGGCTGGGCAGCAGGTCGTCGGCGGCCACCACGATGGGCTCCTTGGGCATGGCGGAGGTGTCCTCCAGACCCTTGAGGATGCGGATGAGCCGGCCAGACACGTCCATCACGTCGGCGGCCCGGGCCCGCATGGTCTCGTCGTCAATGGCCTCGAACATATCGTGGAGCATATCCCCGGTCTGCTTCACGGCCCACTCGGCGTTGCAGCCGGAGGCCACCAGGCCGGAAACCCCCTCGCAAAAGTCCAGATCCTCCAGCATCATCCGGTGGATGTCGAAGATCATGGCTGCATCGGCGTCCTTGGCAAGGGTCTCCTCATAGAGGGCAGTAAGCTCGTCGGTGGCCTTGTGCTGGGCGTCGGCAAAGCGGACGCTCTCCTTCTCCGGATCCCTGTCGGTGAGGTGCTCCACCGATAGGTCCACTGTCTCCATGTGCCACAGCCGCGCCACGGCGATACCCTCCGCCGCGCCGATCCCTTTCAGCTTCATAAAAAACACTCCCTTATCTGAATGGTATTTGCAGTAGTATGTCTGGGTCATTGGGCTTTCTGCAATGATAAGGAATTATACCATATTTTTTGTGCGGAAAGCAAGGGGAGGACAGAAAAAGTGTGGGCGTATTTTGGCACAATTTACAACGGGGTCAAAGCTTTCTTCTGACAGAGGAGGAAGAGCCCCCGAGGACGCCCTGGGCGGCCATGGAGGATAGGTAGAGGACCGCTCCGAAAAGAAAGCAGACAAGGCAGGCGCCCCCCTCTCCCAGTCCTGCCCGGGTGAGGATGGGAAAGAGCAGGTTGACGCACAGACCTGCCAATAGGGCGGAGAGACCGGGGGCGATGAGCCAGGGAAAGGGCCGGGCATTCAGACCGATGGCCCGGCGCAGAGAGCGCCAGTGGAGGACAACGCCCAGCAGGGTGCTGAGGAGAAGGGCCTCCACATAGCCCCGGAGGCCTACGCCGGGCACAGCCATCCGCTGCCAGGTGAGAAAGAACTGGATCGCCCCGCAGATCAGACTGTTGCGGGCGGTGACGGTCTGTTTTCCCAGGCCGTTGAGGCAGAATGCCAATACCGATTCCAGGCAGGACAGAGCCACGCCTGCCGCCAGAGGGAGGGCGAACCGGCCGGCGGTCTCCTCTCGAAACAGAGCGCGGGCCAGAGGGGAGGCAAGTACGGCGAGAAGGGCGGAGGAGGGAAGGATGAGCCACGCCGTTATGGTGATGGCCCGATCCGCCTGTTCCCGGCACAGGTCCGTGCGCCCCAGGGCGGCGGACTGAGCCAACCGGGGCAGCAGCACCAGCCCCATGGCGGAGATGAAGGCGGTTGGGAGGGAGAGAAGAGGTATCGTCATGCCGCACATAACGCCAAACTGGCTCATGGCGGAGGATACATCCATTCCCGCCCGGACCAGGCGCTGGGGGATGACGACCGAGGTCGCCGCTCCCATCAGGTTGCCCAGCAGGGCGGTCCAGCCGATGGGGATCGCGATGTGGAGTACATTTTGCCGCAGGGCCCGGGAATTTGCGCCTTCTCCGGCGGGGCGCTTTCCCATAAAGCGGCGGTAGAGGAGGGTCAGGGTGACGGCGGAAAAGATCTCGCAGAGGATCATGCCGCAGACAATGAGCCCCACCGTCCGCTCCGGGTTTTGGGGGAGAAAGGCCCAGAGCAGTCCCAGCACCGCCCCGGCCCGGATGAGCTGTTCGCAGATCTCGGTGAATGCGGGGGGGCGGACACAGCCCGCGCCATAGAAGGAGTGCTTGTGGATGTTCTCCAGCCCCGTCAACAGAACGCAGGGCAACAGCAGAAGGATCCCCAGCCGGGACCGTGCGTCCCCCAGTAAATGGACCGAGATGGCATCGGACAGGGGAACGGCGATGAGGGCAACCGCGGCAAAGGCGCAGAGGAACCCTGCCACGCAGGTTTTCAGGGCCTGGGCGGCAGCTTTGAAATTCCCTGTGGCCCGGTACCGGGCGGACAGGTTGGAGCAGGCCACGGTAAAGCCTACGGCAGTGAGGGACATGAGGACGGCGGATACGGGCATGACAAGCTGGTAAAGGCCCATGACCTCGCTGCCCACCATTCGGGAGAGAAAGACCCGGTAGATAAACCCCGCCGCCTGGGAAAAGAGGCTGACGGCGGTGAGCAGCGCGGTGCTTTGCAGGGCGGACATGGTTGGCAAAGAAAAACCCCCTCTCATACCTTGAAGGTATGAGGGAGGGCAAGTCCCCTATGTAGTAAAAAATGAAAAAGCTGGAAATCCGGTTGTCCGGCAAGCTGGAGAGTTTCAACAGCCGTTTTTGGCGGCGGCAGGTCCAATGGCTTTTCCCGTTTAACTTATTTTGACTTTTTCTGCGAACAGGAGTACAATGGTCCGAAACCAGATATCCCCGAGGTGGTTCTATGTTCGCCGTCTTTTTCAATATGGTCACGGTGCTGGCCGGAAGTATTTTGGGACTGCTGCTGAAAAACAGCTTTTCCCCCCGGGTGGGGCAGGCTTTGATGAAATGTCTGGGACTCTGCACCTTGGGGATCGGGATGTCCGCCCTGCTGGGCGCTGGGGATACCCTGTGCGTTATCATCTGTATGGTGATCGGCACTGCGCTGGGGGAGTGGATCGGCATCGAGAGGCGGATGGAGGGCCTTGGGGAGGCGCTGAAGCGAAAACTGATCAAAGGAGACGGCGGGGAGAACCGGTTTGTGGAGGGCTTTGTCACCGCCACCGTGGTCTACTGCGTGGGAGCCATGTCCATCAACGGCTCCATCGCCGCGGGGCTGGAGCACGACTATAGTGTTATCATCTCCAAGAGTGTCATTGACGGGGTCAGTTCCATCACCTTCGCCGCAGCCATGGGGGTGGGTGTGGCCTTCTCGTCGGTGTCCATTTTTCTCTATCAGGGAGGGATCACCCTGCTGGCGGGGGTGGTGGGGCCCTATCTGCCCGGGCCTGTCATCACCGAAATGAGTGCTGTGGGCGGGGCTATCATCGTGGGCATCGCCATGAATCTGCTGGAGCTTCCCAAGGAGAAGATCCGGGTGGGCAATATGCTTCCCGCTATCTTTCTTCCCATCTTATATGTACCCTTGTCCACCGCCCTTTCGGGGCTGCTGGGGTAAGGAAAGGCCGGACCTTTACAGGTCCGGCCTTTTTATGGATACGGGTCAGTTCCGAAGCTCCAGCAGCTCCTCAATGACCTGGTCAGCTTGGGCGTAGACCCCCTCGAAATCCACATGGGGGTTGTAAAGCTTTTCCAGCGTGTCGTGTTCGGCCTTGGCCTGAGCCAGGGAATCCACAGCCTCGCTCAACAGGGCGGACTGGACCTTCCGGGCAAATTTCAGGCGGGATTTATACTTTCGCAGCAGCTCCGGGTCGGCCATGGCGTCCACCCGCACCCGGCGGTAGGGCCTGCCGAGGTAGGGGAGGTCGGGAGTGCTGGTGACAAAGCCCAGGGACAGCTCAGGCACGAGCAGGTGCTGGGCCCGGTCAGGGAAGAGGGGGGAGGGGCACAGGATCACATCGTACCCCGCCGACATACATCCGGCGGCCAGGGCCGTGAGCATCCCCGCCCCCAGGCCATAGGTATCCTGAAGCTCATAGACTTTGCGGCACAGAACGTCCACTGTCTCAAACCGGCAGGATAGCCCCTGGCAGGAGATGGCCCCCAAAAACCGCTGAACGGCGATCCCGGGCTGCCGGCCGGTCTTCTTTACCTCTCGGGAGAGAATGCCTCTGGCGCGTTTCAGCTCCTTGGCCTCCAAAGCGGAAGTCAGCAGCAGGGAGCGGTTGTCCTCGGCAAGTTGGGCCGCGGCGGTGAGACAGCGGTAGGCCCCCTTGTAGTGGCTCTTGTAACCCCTGGTGGCGGCGGCGATCTCTTCCCGCTGCTTTATCAGGGCGGCATGGTCATAAAAGCGGCCTAAGTTTACATAACTTTCGACCACCCCGGGCAGCCTTGGCTCCATCACGTGGGGGGCGGTGGCGTCTGCGATGGCGGCCTTCAGGCGGGGGAAGATCACCGCATCCAGGGAGTCCGGGTCCCCGGAGCAGCGTATGTATTCCACCTCCTCGCCTACGGCCTCCAGAGCCGCGGCGGCACGCTTCATGAGGGAGGACTTGCCGCAGCCCGCGCCGCCCTTAAGGAGAAAGACCCGCCTTGCCGTATCCGGGTCCAGCATCTGATCGTATAGGGAGTAAAACCCTGAGGGGGAGTTGGCCCCCAGGAAAAAAGTGACCTTTGATTCCATAAAAGTTGACCCTCCGTTCCAAAATCAGCTCACTTCAAGCTATGCGGGAGGGAGACCGGGGGTGAGGTCTTCCCGTTTTTCTCTCAAAAATTTTCCACACTTTTCACTCGGAGTTTCCGGCTCGTGTCCCAGTCGCCCATCAAATAGACGCTTACCTGCCGTCCTGCCTGGAGGTCCAGGAAGAAAGAGGTCAGGGGCTCTACCGCGCAGTGGACCACCGGGATGGGCAGTTCCTCTACCGTCTCGATGTCGGGATGCTGGGAGTTGGGGGTCCGGGCGACGTAGAGATCGTAGCGGTCCGGTCTGGCCCGGCGGTAGTTGGTGACCTCCTTAAAGCGCACGTCGGTAAAGACCACCCGCCCGTCGGTGAGGATCAGGTCCAGCCCAGGGCTGTCGTAGACCAGGTCGATACAGCGGACACAGGCAAAGCCGCCGCCCCGGACGCCGCAGGGGCGGTCATCCACACGCACCAGGTCCAACCCGCCGCCGGAGCGGACCACCGCCAGCGTTATCACATCCCCGGCGGCCAGGGGAAGCGTGGAGCGGAACAGGAGCATCCAGGGGCGGTCCGCATCATAGAAGGCGAAAGGGCGGAACCCGGCGGGGACGGTAAAGTATTCGCTGAGCCCCTCCGGGGAAAGGGAGGAGGACAGAAGCCGGTTGCCTGATGTGATCCGTAGGTTGCCGCCGCCCTCCGTTACGGCGTTGAGGAACCGGACCTGAACGGCGGGGGAGTCGGACTCCATCCGGGGCAAAGGCTCCGGAGAGACCTCTTCGGGGATAGCGTCCTTCCCGGAAGCTGTTTGAGGCTCTTGGACAGGGGCCTCCTCCGGCGGGGCCTCCGCTGCCGAAGGAACATGGGGAATGTCCCAGGTGGACATTCGGGGGGAGATGGGAGTATTCATAAAAGCGCACCTCTTTCGCAGGAAAAGTAAGCCACAGGGCTGTTTTATCCTATGCAGTCTCTGTTCCAATGGGAAGCCCCGCCGGAGTTGTGCTTTTTACACAAAAACCCCTGCAAAAACACTAAAAACTTGTCGTTGACAGCCCTGGCGTGGAATAGTAAAATGAAGTGCACACTGAAATTGTGAAAAAGAAGACAAGGTTTTCCAAAGGAGAGAGAGCCATGCGCAAGTTTGAAACGACGGTACAGGAACTGAAGCATCAGGTCCTTGAATCGGTGGCCGAGCTGACCTGGGAGGATAAGCTGACCACCGGGATATTGAGCATACCGGAAAAGATCATTCCCGGCCCTGAGGCCCGGATGCGCTGCTGCATCTATAAGGAGCGGGCGGTGGTCAACGACCGGGTGAAGATGGCCATGGGGGGCGACAGGGCATATCCCGCCATTATGGAGGTCATGAAGGTGGCCTGTGACGAGTGTCCTGTGACCCAGATCGAGGTAGGCCCCGCCTGCCGGGGCTGTATCGCCACCCGGTGCGTCCACGCCTGCCCCAAGGGGGCCATCACCGTCCAAAACCACCGGGCCACCATCGATCATAAGAAATGTATCATGTGCGGCAAATGTGTGGCCGCCTGTCCTTATGGGGCCATTGAAAAACATCAGCGGCCCTGCGAGCGGGGATGTATCCCTGGGGCCATCTCCATGGGGGAGGATAAGAAGGCCGACATTGATGTGGAAAAGTGCGTCTCCTGCGGCGCCTGCTCCTACCAGTGCCCGTTTGGGGCCATCATGGACAAAGCCTTTATCGTGGATGTGATCCAGATGCTCCAAGGCTCCCCCAAGTGGGGCTATCAGGTCCATGCGGTGGTGGCGCCCTCGGCGGCGGGACAGTTTGCCCCCGCCACCTTCGGCCAACTGGTCACGGGACTTAAACTGCTGGGCTTCTGCGATGTGGCGGAGGTGGCCCGGGGCGCGGACATGACCGCCAAGGCGGAGAGCGAGGAGCTGGCCGAGAAGGGGAAGCTCCTGTCCTCCTGCTGTCCCGCCTTTGTGGCCTATGTGGAGAAAAACTTTCCGGAGCTCAGCCAGTACATCTCCAATACCCCGTCCCCCATGGTGATGATCGGTAAGCATATCAAGGAGACGGCCCCTGACGATAAGGTGGTGTTTATCGGCCCCTGCATCGCCAAGAAGCGGGAGCGCTATCTGGGCAAGACCATGCGGGCCATCGACTGCGCCATGACCTTTGAGGAGCTTTACGCCCTGTTCACCTCCAAGGGCATCGAACTGGAGAAGCTGGAGGAGACCCCGTTGGACGAGGCCAGCGGCTACGGCCGCAGCTTCGCCCACTCCGGCGGCGTGGCCGCCGCGGTGGCCGAGGGCCTGAAGGAGCACGGGATCGGGGAGGAGCAGTTCAAGCTCAACGCCGTATCCTGCAGCGGACTGAGCGCTTGTAAGATAGAGCTTCTGAAATTCGCCAAGGGTGTTGGAGGGGTCAATTTCATCGAGGGCATGGCCTGCGAGGGCGGCTGCGTCCAGGGTCCCGGTATCCTGGTCCGCAGCCCCAAAAACCAGATGGATGTGCAGAAACACGCCCAGGAGGCGGGGGACCGGACCATCCTGGAGGGGGCGGACGGGAAAAAGCCCGCCGCTGTGGAAAAAGGGAAAAAGTAAAACAGAAAAAGAAGGGCCACGCTGTACGCATCGTACAGCGTGGCCCTTTGTGCGAAAGGGGATCTGGACGGGGGCAAAAAGCTGAGTTCCTGTTCACCGCCTGCTTTCGTCAGTCCAGCCGAAAATCCTCCAGAGACAACTTGCTGGTATCCAGGGCGGCGGGCTTGGGGGGGACTCTCTTCAGGGGATCATACTGGAACCGTCCGCAGCGGTCTCCCCCCCCGACCACTCCCTTTTTGGAGCAGAGGATACGCCCCTCCTCCAAGGGAGCGCCTTTGGCGCAGTATACGCAGCGTGGCTCGATATTCTCCTGGAACAGTTTTTTCTTTCCAAACATGGGCTTTCTCCTTCGGTGTGGCTTTTCTCCATCATACCACACTTCTCCGCCTTTTTCCACAGGTTTTTCGCCCCATCCGCACGCCGAAGGCCGCCAGAAGGAAGAACAGGAGGAACACCCCCCAGGCCGCGGCGGTGGAGACGGCCAGGGCAGAGTAGAAGTCGGTCCCGGCGATGCCCTCCACCTGTTGGGCCAGGTAGCTGGAGACACTCTCCTCCAGAGGAAAGGCCCGGAGCAAAAGGGCGGTGAGTCCGGCGGAGAAAAGGCCGTGGAGCAGCTTGCCGACCATATAGGTCCTGGTGCTGAGACCGCTCTCTCCCAAGAAGGAGAGGACCTGGCAGTGGACGGAGATCCCCGCCCAGCCCAGGAGAAAGGCCGCCATAGACGCCCGACCTGTCAGGGATCCGGCGCCGGTGAGGGCCCACACCCCGGAGGACAACTCCAAAAGCCCTGTGAGAAGCCTCTGGGCCCAGGCTTTGGTGAAGCCCACAGGGGAGAGGAGCCGGCCCAGAAGGCCCGCCAGGGCGGGGAGGAGGCCGGAGAGAAAGCACAGGCGGATGATAACGGTGAAGCACACCACAAAGGCGCAGATGTTGAGGGTGGAGGTCACGGCGCCCTTTACCGCTCCGGTGAAGGCGGTGGTGAACCGTTGGGCGGCGATGGGGGAGGAGGCCCTCTGGAGGCCTCCCTTTTCCTCACCCCTGCGGTAAAAACGGAACACCAATCCCACGCAGAGGGAGGCAGCGGCGTGGACCAGGCACAAAAGAAGTCCCACCCGGCTGTCGGCAAAGACCCCCGCTCCCACCACCCCCAGGATAAAAGCGGGGCCGGAGTTGTTGCAGAAGGCCAGCAGCCGCTCGCACTCGGTCCTGGTGCATTGGCCTTCCTCATAGAGGGTGAGGGCGGCCCGGGCCCCCACGGGGTAGCCCCCCACAAAGCCCAGGGCCAGAGCGGCGGCGCAGGAACCGCCCACGTGGAACAGAGGGCGCATGACAGGCTCCAGGAGCCGGCCCAGATACCCCGCCAGCCCCAGGGAGATCACCAGGGAGGTCAGGATGAAAAAGGGAAACAGGGAGGGCAGGATCACATTATAGCAGAGCTGCAGTCCCTCCTGGACGGCGGTGGAGACCTCCTTGGGCCAGCAGATAAGGGCCAGGGCGCAGAGGAGAAGTCCGGTCCCTGCCAAGGCGTCCCGGACCCATTGTTTTTGTAAAATGTGGCTCAAAACAGACCACCCCCCGCCGGACAGCATATTCGGCGGAGGGCGGGAGTATGAGAGGGAAGGGCCAAATTCACGCCTGGAAGGATCGGGCAAAGAGGTCGTAATCCTGTTCCAGTTTGGGCCACAGGGGGTAGCTCCCCTGGTGGAGCACCCAGTCGATGACGGTGCCCCGGAAATGGCGGAAGAAGAAGTCCGCCGTCCACTCCGGGGAGAGGGCGGGGGAGAGGATCCCGTCCTGGGCCAGGGCGGTCAGACACTCCCGCATGGCGCGGAGGGTGTATCGGTCGGGGTCCATGGGGTCGGCCTCGGGGCTTAGGAGGCGGCGGCTGTAGTAGAGGGAGATGGTCTCCCAGCCCTGCTCCTCCATGAACCGGGCATAGAGCCTGGCCAGGGCCTCCAGCCGGTCCAGGGGGGGCAGGTCCCGGTATGGCTCCAGAGCTTTCTCCAGAAATACGTCCACCGAGGTGAAGCCCTGCTTCAAAAGATCCTCCTTGGAGGAGAAGTGGTGATAAAAGGCCCCGGTGGTGACCCCGGCGGCGGCGCACACGTCCCGGACGGTCATCTTGTCGAAGCGGCCCTGGCGGGAGAGCTGGGCGGCGGCGGCCAGAATGGCCCGGCGGGTGTCCTGAGCCTGGAGCTGGCGGCGCTGCTGATAATCCACGTGGATCCCTCCTTGACAAACAAGATGGAAATGATATAATAACCATCACATAACGTTGTTATCTTAATATTATACGGGATGGGCGGAGGCCTGTCAACCGATGGAGGGATTTTGTTGAATCCGGAAAAGATCGCATTTTTGGTAGACTCCTGCGCCGAGATGGAGCCCCGGCACCGGAAAGGGCTGCCGGTCTATGTGGTGCCCCTGCGGATCGCCTGTAAGGATAAGGATTACAGCGACGGGGAGGATATCTTTGCCAAGGATATCTATAAGCGTCTGGAGCGGGGGGAACTGCCCAAGACTTCCCTGCCCGACATGATGCGGGTGGACCGGACGCTGGAGAATATCAGGAAGGACGGCTACGAGAAGGTCATCGTCCTGCCCCTGTCCTCGGGTCTTTCGGGGACCCACAATATGTTCCGCCTGGCCTGCGAGGAGTGCCGGGATCTGGAGACGGCGGTCTTTGAGACCTACAGCGGGGCGATCCCCATCGGGGGCTTCGTCCTCCAGCTCTGGGAGGACATCAAGGCCGGCATGACCTGGGAGGAGCTGGTGAACGGGCGGGTGGAGCATCTGCTGCGCAATTCCCACGCCTTCTTCTCGGTGGACACTCTGGAATACCTGCAGAAGGGTGGGCGCATCGGCAAGATCACCGCCCTGGCGGGAACGGTGCTGAACATCAAGCCGATCCTCACCTTTGCTGAGGACGGACAGTTGGTGAACGTGGCCAAGGTCCGGGGCCGGAAGCAGGTCCAGGGCAAGCTCATCGAGCTGGTGAAGGAGCACGTGGGGGACCATAAGGACTTCAACCTGC
>CATKDV010000216.1:0-3369 GCA_949746985.1 uncultured Eubacteriales bacterium
AACCGGCTGAGCCTGGGGATGCAGTCGGCCTGCGACGGGGAGCTGAAGGCGGTCCACCGGCTCCACGATTTTGAGCAGGTGACAAAGGCGGTGGCAGCCGCCCGGAAGGCCAAGATCAAGAACCTGTCCCTGGACCTCATATACGGGCTGCCCGGGCAGAGTATGGACAGTTGGGAGAAGAGCGTAGAGGCGGCCTTGTCCCTTCAGCCCCAGCACCTTTCCTGCTACGGGCTGAAGGTGGAGCCCGGGACGGCCCTGGACGGGCGGGTCATGCGGGGGGAGGTCCTGCCCGACGACGACGGTCAGGCGGATATGTACCTTTGGATGGTGGAGCGGCTGCAGAAGGAGGGCTATGCCCAGTACGAGATCTCCAACTTTGCCCGCCCCGGGTTCCAGTCCCGGCACAACCTGAAATATTGGATGGGAAAGCCCTATGTGGGCTTTGGACCGGGCGCCCACTCGGATTTCGGGGGGAGAAGATACTCCTTTGTCCGGGATCTGGATAAGTATATCGCGGGGATCCTGAACGGCGGTACGGTCATTGAAAGTTCCGAGCTGATCCCCCGCAGGGAGCGGGGGGGAGAGTACCTGATGCTCCGGCTGCGGACCGCCCGGGGGGTGGAGGAGTGGGAGTACCGCAGGGAGTTCTCCATGAACTTCGACCCCCTGGAGCAGAAGCTGGAGGAATATGAGCACCAGGGCTGGGCGGTGAAGAAGGACCGGAGATGGCGCCTGACCCCCAGGGGATTTTTGCTCTCCAACCAGCTCATCAGCGACCTGCTCATTTTGCAGGAGGCCAGTACGCTGGAGAATACTCTTCCCAAGCTTAGAGCGGAGGGGAAGGTAAAGTAGAAGACAGGGGGATGATTCTTTTGCCTTTCGCACCCTTTCGGGATGAAAGACGAAAGAACCGTCCCCTTGTCTTGACCATAAAATTAAGTGAGGCATATTAAATGAGCAATCAAATTCATTTCATCACTAATCAACAGGACTTACCAAAAGAAAATAAAAACAACCTTATAGTTACCATTGATGGCGAAGAATTAGATACTTTTGAGAAGTTCATCGACTATATGGAAAATGAGTTTCATTTTCCTGAAACATGTCTGCACATGTTTGACCGCTTCATGGACTGGATTCGTGATTTGACATGGTTCGATTATACAAGTTATACTGTTGTAATTAAATCATACTCTTGTTTTATGTCAAAATCTGATTATAGTCTAAAATGTCTTGTTATGGACGCCTTTCAGAATGAAATACTGCCGTTTTGGGAAAAAGATGTATCTAAATATGTAGTTGGAGGCGTACCTCGCTCATTTAATGTGTATTTATTAGAATCAAAAGACAAGGGGACGGTTAAAAGACAAGGGGACGGTTCTTTTGTTTTTAACACCCCATAGCTGTTCTGACATTAGAAAACGAACCCCGGCGGCTTACTTTGTAACGCCGCTGGGGTTCGTTTGTTTTGTCGCTTAACTATCGTGTTCGTGCCCCAAGTCCAAGGTCAAGGGCCGGGCCGATGAGGACATCGGCCCCTACGACGGTTGAAGGCGGTTGGTTTGGCGGGAGAGGTACTGCGTATCAAGCTGGGTAGAGTAGAGGCGGCGTGATTTCAACGGGCTTTCTTTCTGGGTTCCGCTGGCGTAGCACGGGTGCGGGGCAAATGGGACCATGGGGACGTAAAGAAGCAGGAGCCGACCTGAGAACACTTGGTCTTGACCTTTGGGCTTTCTTGGGGGGCGTGGGGGGCCATTCTTTGGCCCGTTCAAAGAATGGTCCCCCACTCTACGCACCTATAGATTTGCTGGCAACCACCAACCAAACGGTACCACCTTCAGGCCCTTTAGAGAGTGGGCGAGCGTAGCTCGCCCCTACGGTTGAGGGGGGGTTCGCTGCCATCGGATGGCCCCACTGAAAGAGAACCGTTTTATATCTGCGGGTGGGTGGGAATTTGTTGTATGGAGAAATACAACTTTCCCAAAATTTCACTCTTTTTGACCCGTTTACACTGCCCCTGAAATGTGCTATGATAAACGACGTGCCGGGACAAGCCCGGCGCGTCTTTCTTTTAAGTGATGGAAGATCGCGGCGAGTCAGAGAAGCCGCGCCCCACGGATTTTTAGGAGGAACCATGAGAAACTGGAACAGAAGACTTTCCGCGGCGGGGCTGTGCGTGTCGCTGCTGTTGGGACAGGCCGCTATGGCCTCTGACGCTCTGGGGCACGACCTTCACTTTGGGCACACGGTGTTGTCCGAGGGGGCCGTATCCACCCGGGGCTATTTTTGGAGCGATACATATGGGGACCTGCGGCTGGAGCGGTATGTGAGCTATACCCCCAATGAGGAGGTGCGGCCCACGGTGGCCTTTGGGGCCAATGTATTGAGCCGGGAGACCCTCTCTGCCATGGCCCGGACCCTGGAGGCGCAGGGCAAGCGGGTGGTGGGAGGCACCAACGGGGATTTTTATGTGATGAGCACCGGGCAGCCCCTGGGGTTGGTGGTGAGCGATGGGGTGGTGCGCTCCTCGTCGTCCTACCACTCCGCCATCGGCTTCCGGGCTGACGGCACCGCCTTTGTGGGGACACCCAACCTGTATGTGTCCATGACCATGGGGGAGGACCGCTTAACGGTTTTCGGGGGCGTGAACAAGGTCCGGCAGATCCGAAACGCCGACGGGGGCGGGCTTACCCTGCTGACCCCCGATTTCGGGGCCACCACCCAGAACACCCTGCCCGGGGTGGACGTATTTTTGCGGGTGGTGACTGAGGAGGAAGAGGTGGGGACCGTGCTGGCCGCCGAGGATACGGGGCTGGGCCGGGAGCTGACTGTCTCCGATCAATTGAAGATCGGGGGGCGGGTCAAGTGTGTGGTGGACTTTGTGTCCGAGGCCGCAGGAGCCAACCCTATCCCGGAGGACGGGTTCGTGCTGACCATGAACGCCAAGGATGACGAGGGGACCTTGAACATGCTTCGCTCCCTCCAGCCGGGGGACGAGGTGAACATCGACATCGTCAGCGAGGACACCCGCTGGGACGAGGCGGTGGAGGCGCTGGGGGCCATGTACCGGCTGCTGGACAACGGGCAGATCGGCACGGGGCTCTCCAGCGAGCGCACCGCCCGGACCGCCATCGGCGTGAAGGCCGACGGCACGGTGATCTTTTACACCATGGACGGAAAGCAGCCGGGGTACAGCATTGGGGCCACCTTTACCCAGGTGGCCCAGCGGCTGCTGGAGCTGGGCTGTGTGGAGGCGGTAGGTCTGGACGGGGGCGGGTCCACCACCCTGGGGCTCACCACCCCCGCCCAGGAGACTATGAGCGTGGTGAACAAGCCCTCGGACGGGGCGGAGCGGAAGAACTCCACGGC
>CATKDV010000217.1:0-2831 GCA_949746985.1 uncultured Eubacteriales bacterium
CTTCTCTTTCATCAGGGTGGCGTACTGGGTCTCCTTCAGACCGCCCACCCAGCCGGAGTGGCGGCGGTAGTACTTCTGCTCCAGCTTCTTGCCGGTGAGTACCGCCTTGTCGGCGTTGAGGATGATGACGTAGTCCCCGCAGTCGGCGTGGGGGGTGTACTCGGGCTTCCGCTTGCCGCGCAGCAGGTCGGCGGCGACGACGGCGGTCTTGCCCAGGGGCTTGCCGGCCGCGTCGAGGATGTACCACTTGCGGACGATGTTGCCCTTGTTTGCCATAAATGTGGACATGGTGTTACCTCCAATTCCTTAGCTCTCAAGCAAAAGAGCGATTTTACACTGGAAAATGCCCCAAAACTGGACCTTCGGAGCGTTTTGTATTATAATACCGTTGTTCCGCTCTGTCAACGACTTTTTGAAACTTTTTAATTTAGAAAGTGAAAATCTCAAAATATCTCTCGTTTTCTCTTGTTTGCTCCAAAATACTCTCTTTCGATTTTCAAATTTTCGGGGGTGCCGAAATGGAAAAAATACTCTCCCTGGTCCGCCGCTGTGTGGAGGACTATGATATGATCCAGCCCGGAGACCGGGTGGCGGTGGGAGTCTCCGGGGGCAAGGATTCCCTGGTGACCCTGGCCGCCCTTCAAAAGCTGTCCCAATTTTACCCCAAGCCCTTCACCGTGGAGGCGGTGACCCTGGATCTGGGGGCGGCGGAGGGCCTGCAGTCCGCGGATTTTGGCCCCCTCCGAGACTACTGCGAGAGCATCGCCGTCCCCCTTACCCTCATCCCCACCGAGATCAGCCACATCGTCTTTGACCTGCGAAAAGAGAAAAACCCCTGCTCCATGTGCGCCAAGATGCGCCGGGGCGCCCTCCACAACGCCCTTCAGGAGAAAGGGATCCAAAAGATCGCCCTGGGCCACCACTTTGACGACGCGGTGGAGACCTTCTTCCTCTCCCTTTTCTACGAGGGGCGCATCTCCTGCTTTCAGCCGGTGACCGAGCTGACAAGGACCGGGATCACCCAGATCCGACCCCTCCTCTACTGCGGGGAGGGTATGGTCCGGGGGGCGGCAAAACGGAACGGCCTGCCCATCGTGAAAAATCCCTGTCCTGCCGATGGCAGCACCAAGCGCCAGGAAGTCAAGGAGTTGGTAGCTGACCTGGAAAAGCAATACCCCGGCCTGAAGGAGCGGGTCTTTGGCTCCATGCAGCGGCTCCCCCTGACGGCCTGGGAGCCTGTGGAGCACCGCCGCAGGCCATACGCGGAGGAAAGTGAAAAGTAAGGATACGGGAGGCGCTGTACTTTGTACAGCGCCTCCCGTATCCTTAGGGGCATATCATCTCATGCAGGGCGCGGCTTCCTATACGCGCCGCCAGTTCATGGAACGCCCTTCGTGGGGCAGGCTTTTATGAGATGAGCCCCAGCTCCTGACAGAGATAGGTCAGGTCTACCGTCCAAATCTTTCCCCGGTCCAAAACGGCCTGCAGATCTGCCCTTGCGGCTTGGTCGTCCCCCACCCAGTGATACCGGTAGGCCCGGCTGACTTGGTGGTAGTCCCGGTTCTCCGGGTCCAGTTCCATAAGCCGGGTCAGTTCTGTGATATGCCGCCGGTACCGGGCGGTGGTCCCCGCCGTTGGACATCTGGCCCGGAGGGCCATCACATTGTCCGGTTCCAGCTCCAGCGCCTTCCCCAGGTCCCGGTCCATATCCGGCTTCCGGCTCAGACCCGTCGCCAACCCCTCCGTCTGGCTCCAGCAGAAGGCCCGGAGGAGATAGAGCCCCGCCCGGTCCGGATGGGCCTGAATGGCTTGGGAGAGGGGGGCCACCGCACTCTGGTACTGCATGTTTTCCACCAGCGCTACCGTCTCCGGGGCTAAGTCCCGGACCTCCGCCGCCCGTTTCAGGGCGTAGGCACGGTCATTGAGAGCGTCGGGCAGGGTGGGGGTGTCCACCGGAAGAGGGTGGCCCTTGGTGATTTCTTGGTTCAGTTCCGCCGGGGCCATGGGGGCAGCCTGTTGGAGATCATGGACCTCTTCGGAAGCCGGGGGACACAGCAGGTCGTAGTCAAAGCCCAAGGCCTCCATAAAATCGGCCATCTGCCAACTATCCCCAATGACGGCCTGATCCCCCTCCCGGGCATAGGACCCCATCTGTTCCTCGTCCCAAGGGAGAAAATAGGGGGCGATGACCTTTTCCTCCACCCCGAAAAGCCGGGCTGCCAGAGCGGCGTTCCCCGGCCGGTCAGGCGGAGAGCCGGCCCCAAAATAGTCGGGCAAGGAGGCAAACTGGTCCAGCTCCGCCCCATTTTGCCAGAGGAAATAGCCCCAATAGTCATCGTCGTAAATGTAGAGGACCATCACCGGCCCGGCCAAGGAGGCGGAGAGCCGCTCCGCCAAGGCCTCATAGCCGCAGCAGCCGTCGTTTAAAAGGACGGCGGGGCCTTTGTCATAGAGATGCCACCGGCACCCGCCCAGACATACTGCCAGCGACTTGTCGTCCGCCGCCCGCTGGAGAGCTATCCGGCATTTCAGTTCCTCCCCGCCGGGGAAAAGGGCCGCTTGGATAAATACGCCCATAGAGCAAACCTCCTTGTCAAAGATAGACACAGCAAAGGGACTGCGCTCCTGTGTTTGGGGGATTGAAAAAAGCATATCATTTTTTGGGGTCCATTTCAACAGGAGGCGCCTAAAAAAGGGAGCCACTCCGCAGTTTCGCGGGTGGCTCCCCTTTTGCTCTCTTCTTATTATCTCCGGTCTCCTATCCCTCGTACCGCCCGCCAGGCCCCAAAGCAGGTGGCCAGGAAATAGCCTCCGTAGATGACCAGCAGGAA
>CATKDV010000218.1:0-4393 GCA_949746985.1 uncultured Eubacteriales bacterium
ATAGCGGACCGGCAGGGGGCGATCAAGACCTAATTCAGTGCGCAAAGCGGCAAGGCCCTCAGCGGTCGCCTGAGTGCCCAGCATGATCTCCGCCGGATCTCCCGAGATCAAATCAAAGGCCACAAAGGCCAGCAGGGAGACAAGGAGCATGGTGGCGAACCCGGCTACCACCCGCTGCACCGCGTATTTCATCTTTACCCCTCCGTCCAGCTCAGGCCGGACAGGTCCAAGACATAGATGGGGTAGAACCGGACCCCCTCCAAGCCCTTCCGCACCGCCACTAGATCGGCAAGGTCCTGAATGTAGACGTTGGCGGCGTTCTCCGTCAGATCCCGCTCCAACTCCTTATAAAGAGCAGTCTGGGCCACGTCGTCATAGGTGGTCTGGGCTTTGGCGTAGAGGGCATCGTAGGTACCGCTCTTGTAATTGATAAAATTCCGCTTGGCGGAGGATTCAAACCGGGCCAAAAGGGCGCGAGCAGTCATGGTGGAGGCGTCCAGCCCCACCACGGTGGATTGGAACTGCCGGGCGGAATACACATCAGAAAGCCAAGCGCCCCACTCCACCAGTTCGATCTTGGCCCTCACCCCCACCTCTTTTAGCTGCTCCACCATCACTTGGGCGGCATCGATATGGGGCTGGTAGTTGGAGGGAACGGTAATGGTCATCTCAAAGCCCTCCGGATAGCCCGCATCGGCCAGAAGGGTCTTGGCCTTCTCCACGTCATGGGTGTAGTAGCCGGTCAGGCTGTCGTCAAAATATTTGCCGAAAGCGGGGTACATGCTGGAGCCGATAGGGCTTCCGTAGCCGTCAAAAGCTAAGTCGATGATCTGCTCCCGGTCAATAGCATAGCAAAGGGCCTGCCGGACGCGTACATCGTTGAAAGGCTCGGAAGCATTGTTCAGGTACAGGGCTTGGACCAAGTTCATCGTCCCTTCCGCCACATAGAACTCCTCCCCCAACTGGGAAGTCTGGATACTGGTCAGATGGGCGCACAGGTCGATGGCTCCGCTTTCCATGCTGAGAAAGAGGCTGTCGGCGTTCTCCATGACCTTCAAGGTCACCTTGTCCAGCTTGGCTGGAGTCCCCCAGTAGTCGTCAAAGCGCTCCAGCACGATATTGTCCTGCGCTGAGCGGGAAACATACCGAAATGGTCCCGTACCCACAGGGGCCGTGTCCTGCTCAGGATGATCCTTCGGCAGAATGGCGGCGGTCAGGTAGGAAAAAAACTCGTTGTCTGGCTCCGCGATAGTAAGGGAAACGGTTTTTTCGTCCACCACGGTTACATCAGTAACAGCGGCAAAGGCCTCCACCAGTGAGGACCCCGCCGTCTCATCCGCGCAGCGCTGAAGGGACCAAGCCACATCCTCAGCGGTCACTGTCTGTCCATTATGAAACTTCACCCCCTGCCGCAGGGTGAAGGTGTAAGTCCGTCTATCCTCGGAAATGGTATAACTCTCCGCCACAGCGGGGACCAACTCCCCTTCTGGGGTAGGCTTTACAAGTCCCTCAAAGACGTTGAACATGATCTCCTTGGTCCCCGCCGTCACCGTCTTGTGGGGATCCAAGCTGTCGTCCAAGTCTTGGGCGATGCCGATGGTGGCCTCGTTGGGCCGAGGGGAGTGGCTCCCTTGAACTGTTTCTCCGCCGCAGCCAGCCAAAAAGGTTAGCAACAGCCCGGCGGACAAAATGCCCGCCATTTTCCGTCTGTTCATCTTTAATCATCCTTTCATCACTGCTCCCTACGGGAGTCAATGTGCGGGACGGCGTTGCGTCCCAAACTGTTTTTTGGACCCACAGCAAATACAAGACCCGTAGGATGGCCCCTCCTTCGGAGTGGACCTCCCACGGGTCGTAGTTTACACGATATGGCCCCGGATTGCAAGAGGTTTTGCCCTCACATCATTCTTAAAATTTCCCGCTTCAGCCTCTGGATGATCCGCTTTTCCAGCCGGGAGATATAGCTTTGGGAGATGCCCAGCATATCGGCCACCTCCTTTTGGGTCTGCTCCGGCTTTCCATCCAGTCCAAAGCGAAGGGTGATAATGACCCGCTCCCGTTGGTCCAACTGGTCCAAGGCTTGGGAGAGCAATTGGCGGTCCACATCATCCTCCAAGGGCTTTTCTACGGTGTCCTCCTCAGTCCCCAAAATGTCGCTGAGCAGCAGTTCGTTACCATCCCAATCGGTGTTCAGCGGCTCATCAAAGGACACCTCTCCCCGCTGGTTCACCGTTTTTCGCAGATACATCAATATCTCATTTTCAATGCACCGGGAGGCATAGGTGGCCAGCTTGATGTTCTTCTCCGCCTTAAAGGTACTCACCGCCTTGATCAGTCCAATGGTTCCGATGGAGATCAGGTCCTCAATGTTGATGCCCGTATTTTCAAACCGCTTGGCAATGTATACCACCAGCCGGAGATTTCGTTCGATGAGCGTGCTCTTGGCCTCCTCGTCCCCCTCCCCCAGCCGGGCAATGAGGGCGGCCTCCTCCTCCTTTTTCAGCGGCGGCGGAAGGGTATCGCTGCCCCCAATATACATGATCTTTCCGGGGAGTAAGATCCCCCACCGGGCCAACAGGGCCAGCAGCCGCCATTTTAATTGTCTCCATTTTTCCATGCCGCTTCCTCCTTATTTATGCGCCGATGAGTGCGCTGTACCCCCCGCCGTCCGATACGGGAGTGGGCGACAGAGCCACCAAAATCGGACCATAGTCCTCTCCCCCCACCTGCGCCCGGTCCACCTTCACCGCCAGCAGCAAAGCCCAAGGAACTCCTACCGCCCGGTAGGGCAGCAGCCGCCAGCGGCGGCCCTCCCCTTTTCGCCTTTCCAACGCCGCCGCCGGGTCCTGAAGCTCCGCCGCCGCAGGACACTCCCCCACAGGGAACAGGTCCCGCAGCTTCTCTCCCTCCGCCACCATCACCGCCTTGCCCGTAGCCGGATCGGTAAGGGTATTGCCCGTATCCACCAAAGCGGTAATGCGGCAGGCCCGCCCCTCCAACTCCAACCGGACAGGAGCCAGCTCCCCGCCGGTATGGCGGGCGGAGCGGCGAAACAGGAGGGTCAAAAAGAGATAGCACCCCGCCGCCGCCAACAGGGTCGTCTTCAGGTCCAGCACCGCCGGCGCCCCCAGAAAAAGCTGGAGGGCAAGCACACCGCCCCCAAAGGCGGCAGATACCCCCAAAAAAGTAAGGCTCACCCGCAAAAGCCGCCGGGACGAACCAAAGGCCAGCAGGGTCATCCCCACCGGGACCGCCAGCTTGCATAGGGGATGGGCCAGAAATTCCAGGCCAGGGAAAAACACCGCCGCGGCGTACAGCCCGCCCAAGACCGCCCCCAGAGCCAGCCGCAGACGGCGGAAGGGTTCCCCCGCCAGCTTGGCCGCCGAGAGAAGGAGCAGATAATCCACGATGGCGTTCAGGAGGAACACCTCGTCTATGTATACCGTCATACCCGTCCCTCCTTACCCGGCTATTATAGGCCAAGCCGGATTCGGAAAAGGTCTAAAGGGTGGGGGGACAGAAAGATGGAGAATACGACAAGACCCTCCCAGCCCAGAGTAGGCTGAAAGGGTCCGGTATAAGGGGTCACATCAAAAACCTCTCTCTGTCACTTGCCCGCCAGTTCATCCACCACCGGGATAAGGTCATGGAGAGAATCCAGGCACAGGTATACGCTCTTGCGCAGTTCCTCGCTTGGCTGGAGCTGGTCGGGGATCATCACCGTCTTGGCGCCCGAGGCGACGCCGCCTTTGCAGCCGCTCTCGGAATCCTCCACCACCATACATTCCTCCGGGGAGAAACCCATTTTCTCCATCGCCATCAGAAAGATGTCCGGTGCGGGCTTGCCCCGACCCTGAGGCACCATGTCCCCAGAGACGACGCCGTCCAAATAGGGGGAAAGGCCCGTCTCCCCCAACTCCTTCACCGCCCGTTTATAGAGGGTGGAGGTAGCCACCACCGCCCTGACGCCTTTCTCTTTCAGGTGCCTCAGCAGCTCCACCGCCCCCGGCCTGGTATGGACCAAGCCCTTCTTCACCTGCTCCTCCCACCACTCGTCCCGGTGCGCCATCGCCTCCTCCACAGGAAGGGCAGGGTAATGCTCCCGATACCGTTTCACAATGTCCGCCCGGGGCCGGCCACAGCAGCCCACGATAAAGCTCATGGGCAGATCCACACCGTACTGCTTGGCCATATCCACCCAAAACTGGACCGCCAGCCGCTCCGTATCCAGAAGGGTGCCGTCCATATCAAATACCACACATTTCAGCACGTTTTTCTCTCCTTTCCGTCTCCAAGCCAGTATACCAGCTTCTCCTCCCTTTCGCAAGGGGCGGCGCAGAGAGAAAAAGGCCGATTTTGCAAAGAAAATTTTTCTTGACTTGTCCCCCATAGC
>CATKDV010000219.1:0-2982 GCA_949746985.1 uncultured Eubacteriales bacterium
ATCCTTCACATCCATGCCCTCTTCGGTCTGGGCCAGGAGCTTGGCAACCGCATTGCTCACGCTTCCATTTGCCACCGGCTGGGCCACATTGGCGGCCACGCGGACGATCTCACCGCTGACGGTGAAGGTGTGGCACACCTGGGCGGTGGCGCCGCCCGTGCCGATGGTCACATGATTGGAGTCATTGCCCTGGTATCTGTGACCGTTCACCGTGAAGGTGGTGTTGGCGTCAAACTTGAAGTTGCCGATCGCGGTGAAGTTGGCATACACGGTATACTCGCCGGGAGTAAATACGTCAGAGGAGGACATTCCCTTGCTGGCGCCGGCGATCGTGGTCATATCCTTACCACCCTTAAACCAGGTAGTACCAGCCGACTTGTTGGACACCAGAAGATTATCATCGGCCTCAGTACCCAGCCGTACTCTGGCGGCAGGCGTATAGTTGATCCCCTTGGCGGGAGACGCGCCGATGACAGGCTCGTCATAGGTCACGGTCACAGCGGCGATGGGAGCCTTGTCGCTGGTCTCGGGGAAGGTGACGGTCACGGTGTAGGAGGTATCGCTGTTCTTCACCGTCTGCACGGTGACGCCTTCGCTGCTGGTCGCAGTACCCGCGCCGGTGACCTTGACTCCGTTCACGCTGAAGAGGACCCGCTCATCGTTGTTGGCGCTGTCCTTATAGGTATACTGATTCTGGGTGGTCAAGGTGAAGGTGGCCTTATAGGCGGTAGCCATCTCGAAGGCAGTTCCCGCATTGCCGCCAGCCACCTTGGTCCAGGTGACGGCCACATCGCCGCCGTTGGTCATACCCTCGCCCTTCACGTCCCGGTGCTCGCCGTTCAGAGCGCTGGAGGTGGAGGTGGTGGAAGCCGGGGTGGCGCCCGCCGCAGGAGCGGTCACGTTGGTGGTCACTTCGGTGATGATCCGGTCCACCGCGGCGGTCTTGGCGATGTATCTGGCCTTCACATTGCCGCCCTCATAGACAGCCATGGCCCAGCCGATGGTGTTGTTCTCGGAATCCTTCTTCTCACCCATGGCGCCGCCCACGTTCACCAGAACGCCGTTGATATTGACCTGGGTGTTGCCCACGCCGCCGGCGTTATCGGTCACGAAGGAATAGCCGTCCTTTGCCGCGATGGTGGCCTCCACCATGTAGTAGGTGCCATCTGTAAAGTTCCCTGTCAGGGCAGTACCGGCAAAGTCGCTCGTCCCTGTGGGAGCCGTGTTGGTGGTCTTTGTGGACCACTTGGTCCCCGCGACAGTCACCTGACTCTGGAGGCCATAGGTATCCGGCTCTGCAGCCGGAGTCTGTCCCGCCACGGGCTCGGGATAGGTCACGGTGATCATCTCAATGTCGTTGGAGGGGATGGAGAACTCCTGGATCAGGGTGTAGGTGGTCTCATTGATCTTGGTCAGCTTCTTATCGCTGGTGCCGTGGAGGTCCGCCGCGTCGTCAGCGGTGCACTCCAGGCCCGCCAGGTAGAACTTGGTATCCTCCGTGATCTGATACCGGTTGGTGTCGGTCAGCGTGGCTCTGGCGGTGACGCGGTAGTCGGTACCGGGGATAAAGACAAGCTTTCCGGATACGGTCTTCGCACCGTTGCCATCGCTGACGGCGGCCCAGGCAGAGCCGTTCCAGTACTCCCACTTGTTCTCCGCTGTATTGGTCGTCAACGCATAGGGCTTATTCCCTGTCACTTCCGGTCCGGTCTTTTCCACGTCCGCCTTGGGGACAGAGGCGTCCACCACCACGTCGGTGAGGGTCACCTTGCCGCCCTTGATGGGCTTATAGACGACCGTCACTTTATACTCATGATCGGCGTCGGTCGCTTCCGTGGTCACGCTTGTAATGACAGTATTGCCTGTCGTATCACTCGCTCCGCCTTCGATCGGTCCAAGGCCGCTGACAATGAACGTCACCTGATCCTGATCCGCCGGCGTGCCGCTCTCGTTCAGATACTTATAGCCGTTCTGCGTTGTCAGGGTGAAGGTGGCTGTATACACTCCATCGGCGACAAACTGCGTAGGCGTGCTGCCGCTGGCGTCCGTCCAGGTGATGCCGCTCATCTCCACATCGCCTGTCCGCACGGAGTTATTGGTACCCAGGGCCTGGTTTACCTCACCGTCTTCAGGCGTCCCGTAGACCACCGGCTGGGGCACGCTCACGTTCACGTGGGCGATCTTGGCCAGCTCCACGGCCGGGAAGGTGTAGTACATGGTGTAAACACCGTCCGCTTCCTTCACTGTGGCAGTCACGTCGTGCATCTCATCGGCGCCGAAGTGGAAATTGAACTTGGTATCATTGTTGTAAGCATAGTTGCCCGCCGTGTTGGGCTTCACCTTCACCACCACGGTGTAGGCCTTGGTATCAAAGGTCCCATTGGCCGGAGTGCCGGTCAGGGTGGCGTCGTTAAAGTCGGTATACCAGGTAGCCGTGAAGTTGCCGGCTCCATCCTCTCCGGGCAAAGTCTCGCGCGTATCGGTAACGCCCATGGGAACAGCAGGAATAGCCGCACCGTACACGGGCACGCCGGCAAAGCTCACGTCCACATGGGAGACATTGACCCGGCCACCCACATGGATCACGCCCACAGGTGTGCGGACAATGTTGTTGTTCACATCCAGATAGGACACATAGACGGTCTTTCCGTCGTGAGTCTGGACATCATCCCCCGGCTTCAGCTGGGTCAGGGAGTCAGCCTCCGCCCAGTTCGCGCCATGGAGGGCGAGGGTGGCTTCCCCTGTACCGCCCACCTCAAAGAACCAGTTGCCGGAACCGGCGCTCTTGGTGTCGTTGTAGGTCATGGGGACGCTGTGGCTCAGATCCTTCGCGCTGCTGTTGAAGGCGACTGTGGCGGTGATGCTGGCTGTGGTCGCCTTAAATTTGGTATCGTCCAACCCATAGTTCAGGGTCACGTTCTCTTTGCCCCCGGCGGTGATGCCGCTGGCCTGGAGCTCCCGGACGGTCAGGGTCCCCACGGG
>CATKDV010000220.1:0-3303 GCA_949746985.1 uncultured Eubacteriales bacterium
ATCCCGGCGGCCATCGTGGCCGGGCAGACCCTCAATGTGGAGGCCGTCTCCGGCGCCACCAACACCAGCAAGGCCATTCTGGAGGCCACCGCCGCCGCCCTCACTGAGGCGGGACTGGACGTGAATGCCTGGCAGACCAAGGAGGACGGGCAGTCCCCCGCCGCCGGCAAGACCGAGGACGTGACCGTGTCCACCCTGGTGGTGGGCGCGGGCGGCGCAGGCATGAAGACCGCCATCGACCTGACCAAGGCGGGTCACGACGTGCTGCTCATCGAAAAGCAGCCCATGGTGGGCGGCGCCACCACCCTGTCCGCCACCTACCTGGTGGTCATGGACACCCAGATGCAGAAGGACGCGGGGGTGGACACCGTCACCATCGAGGACTATGTGGCCAAGCAGCAGAAGCTCAACCCCGCCTTTGATGCGGACCGTATGACCGCCATGTTCCAGGACTCCCAGAACATTCTGGACTGGTTCCTGGAGATCGGCGCGGACTTTACCCGGCCCATGTCCTACTACCAGATCGGCACCTCCGACGGCAGCTCCCTGGGCGTGGAGATGGTGCGGGTGATGAAGGCCGAGCTGGAGAACGCCGGGGTCAACCTCCGGCTGAACACCAAGGCGGTCTCCCTCATTGAGGAGGACGGCGTGATCAAAGGCGTTGTGGCTGAGGATGAGGGCGGCCAGTACAACATTTTTGCCGACAACGTGGTCCTGGCCACCGGCGGCTACGCCGCCAGTCCGGAGGCCATCGCCAAGTACAGCCCCGACTGGGCCGGCCTTCCCAGCACCACCGCCAAGGGCAGCACCGGTGACGGACACGCCATGGCGGAGGCCATCGGCGCCGCCTTCGAGGAGATCGACAACGTTCGACTCAACCCCTCCGTTTACGCCGACGGCAGTGTGAGCGTCTCCCTGAGCGCGGCCCGCACCGCCGGAGCCATCATGGTCAACATGAACGGCCAGCGCTTCTGTGACGAGTACATCACCGATTACACCACCCTCTCCGGTCACATGATGGAGCAGGAGGGCGACTACTGCTACCTGATCATGGACCAGGTCAGCCTGGATTCCTCCAAGCGGCTCCAGGGCTTCCTCGAGTCCGGCTACATCGTGAAGGCCGACACCATCGAGGAGCTGGCCGGCATGATCGGCGTCCCGGCGGACAACCTGAAGGCCACGGTGGAGACCTACGGCGGCTATGTGAAGAATGAGAAGGACGAGGACTTCGGCCGGACCATGTATATGAACACCGCCCTGGAGACCGCCCCCTACTACGCGGTGCAGACTCAGCCGGGCATCCAGGTGACTCTGGGCGGCGTGAAGGTCAATGAGGCTCTGCAGGTGGTCAAGACCGACGGAACCGTGTGCGATAACCTCTACGCCATCGGCGAGCTGGCCGGCGACGGCCTGTTCGGCTGCGCCCCCACCACCATCAACGTCTTCGAGGGCAGCCAGATCGCCCAGACCATTCTGGCGAAATAAAATCAAGCCTGATACCCCCAAAGTCCTCCCGCTTTCCGCGGGAGGACTTTGGCCCATGATTCGGGAGGGAGCCTATGAACCCAACGGAGACCCATCAGCCGGAGAAAAACCGGGAGCGAAACTGTATTTTTTACGCCATGAACGAATCCCTCTTCGGGCAGAGTTACAGCCAGCTCCAAAATATGGAGCAGGAGATGGGGATCAAGCTGAACATCGACTTCTCCCACTGCTACCTGATCCTTACGGGACTTCCCAGGCGCTTTTATATGGAGCGGCTGGGGATGCGCCGGTCCGACCTGATCGAGCAGGTGGACCAGCTTCAGGCCGAGGCGGCGCGCCTGGCAGACTCCCTGGGATTTTCAAGCGAGATGACCGTGCTGAACTACGACTATTCCAAGCGTATCCTGGTGGTGGTCTCCCCCAGGGGGGAGGTGGATATTCAATCTCTGGCGGAGCATCTGGGGGCCTTTCTGGAGACCTATTACATCCGGTTTGGGGTCCATAAGGGACCTCCGATCGGCAACATCACCGTCTTCTCCCACCGGATCGACAGCTACGAGGCTTATCAGCGGGCCTTCGCCCAGACCCAGGCCCTGTATGAGCGGGCTTTTTTCCTCCGGGAATACAAGGTGTTTGGCGCCCAGCAGGCCCAGCGGGATCTGGTCCCCACCAGCATGGTGGAGGTGGAGCGGGAGCTGGCGGAGCTTTCAGACCGGATGTTCCTGCGGGATGTCCAGGGGTCGGAGGCGCTGCTGCGCACTTTGCTTCTGGAACAGCTCAAACACGCCCAGGACAAACGGCTTTGCGCCGAAGTGATGGTCCTCCTCAAAAAGCGGATGGACGACCTGTGCCTCATCCTGGGGCTGTCCGGCACCCTGGAGATCGCGGAGGCTCTGGATCTGGACCGGTTTTTGTTCATTGAGGAGCTGTATGGGTCGGTCCATATCCTGATCCTGCGGCTGCTCTCCGAATGCAAGCTGCCGCCCCTCCATCCCGACGGGCTTTCCATCCGCACAGCCCGCTTTATCCGCAAGCAGTATTATAACCCCATCGACCTGACCACCATCGCCGGCCATCTTCACGTCAACCCCAGCTACCTGAGCCACCTGTTCAAACGGGAGATGGGGATCGGGCTGACCCAGTACATCACCCGCATCCGCATCGAGCAAGCCCAGCATCTGCTGAAGGAGACCGACTGGAAGATCGCCCGGATCGCCCAGCACGTAGGGCTGAACGATCCCCGGTATTTCAACGCCGTCTTTAAGCGGCACACTGGGATCACGCCCACGGAATACAGGGAAAATGAACGGTGAACGGCAAACAGAGCCGTGCTGTACCCGGTACAGCGCGGCTCTGTTTGTGCTTTTTGGCCCCTTTTCCTTACAGCTCCTTCCTCCCCATGATCCCCAGGGAGACGCGCCAGGAGATGGCCAGGGCGGCGATCCCCGCCAGGGGGAGAAGGAGGAACGGGGAGGGCAGGGATACCCTTCCGAAGCCGTTGCTGAGCTGCAGGGTGGTGGCCCCCATACCGATAAGGGCGCCCATCACCGCCACGATCAGGATCATCACTGTCCGGGCCTTGGTGCCGCCGAAGTGATAACAGACGGGGAGGGTCACCGCGGCGTAGAGGAGAAATCCCCCGCCATAGAGGGCGGCCATGGGAAGATCCCCCGCCTCCCCTCCCAGCAGGCTGATCAGCATCTGGAACAGCGAGATCCCCACCGAGATCAGGAGAGTCAGGAGATACCGGGCGTCCACCATAGCCATCCGTCCCGCCGGGGCGGCGGCGCCGTAGGCGGTCCAGCGGCTCATGTCGTC
>CATKDV010000221.1:0-8146 GCA_949746985.1 uncultured Eubacteriales bacterium
GATTCCCGCAAATCAGAGAGCATAGGCCGCTTGTCCGAGCGGGACTCGTTGGCGCGGGAGAGCTGGGAAAGACACAAAACCGGGACGTCCAGCTCCTTGGCCATGATCTTCAAGGCCCGGGAGATGTCGCTGACGATCTGCTGGCGGTTGTCTCCGTACCGCCCCGGCCCTCCGGCGGAGGTCATGAGCTGGAGGTAGTCGATGACCACCAGACCCAGGTTGTCCACCCGGCGGCACTTGGCATTCATGTCAGTAACCGAGAGCATGGGATTGTCGTCGATGAGGATATTGGTCTGGTTCAGGGCGGCCGAGGCGGCGGCGATCTTGTCCCAATCCTCCTCGTTGAGCCGGCCGGTGATGAGCTTTTTCAGGTCCACGAAGGACTCGTTGGAAATAAGGCGCATGGCCAGCTGCTCCCGACTCATTTCCAGGGAGAAGTAGACCACCGATTTCCCGGAAAACTTGCCCGTGTGCAGCAGCATGTTGAGGGCCATGGAGGTCTTGCCCATGCCGGGCCGGGCGGCCAGCAGGATAAGGTCGGATCTGTTGAGTCCGGCGATGGCGGCGTCCACGTCGGCAAAGCCGGTGGACAGTCCCGGCACCGCTGAATCGCTGGCGGCCAGCTCGCTGAGACGGTCATAGAGGGAGTAGATGACGCTGGAGATATGCTCCAGCCCCTGGGAGGCCCGGCCCCGGCGGATGGCAAAGATACGCTGCTCGGCGGCCTCCAGGGCCTCCTGGGCGGTGGCGGTGCCCTCCTGGACGATGCCGGTGATGGCCCCTGCCGTCTCGGCCACCTGGCGCAGCAGGGCCTTGTCCCGGACGATGCCGATGTACTCCTCCACATTGGCGGCGGAAGGGGTGGTCATCATGAGCTGTCGGATATAGTCGTAGGAGGTGTTCTCATCATATACGCCGTTCTGCTTCATCTTCTCCAGGACGGTGACGGGGTCGATGGTCTCGGAGTAGTTGAACATGGAGCAGATGGTTTCAAAAAGTTCCCGGTTCTGCCGGAGGTAGAAATCTTCCGGTCTCAAATGCTCGATGATATTGGGGATGCACCGCTCGTCGATGAGGGCGGAGCCCAGCACCGCCTGCTCGGCCACCGCAGAGTGGGGCATCTGGCGGGAAATCAGTTCGTCCATGGGATCACCTCCATTTTGTCAGGATAGAGACCGGGTCACTCCTCCGTGACCACTACGTTAATGGTCCCGGAAATTTCGTATCCCAGCTTGCATTTGAGCTGATAGGTGCCGAAGGCCTTGATGGGGTCGGCCATGACGATCTTGGTCTTGGCAATATCGAAACCGAACTGGGCCTTCAGGGCGTCGGAGACCTCCTTGGAGGTCACCGAGCCGAAGAGCTTTCCGGCGCCCCCCGCCTTGGCGGGGATCTTTACCATGCAGCCCTTCAGCTTCTCGCTGAGCTCCATGGCGGCGGCCCGTTCCGCGGCCTCCTGGGCCAGCCGGGCCTTCTCCTGCTGTTTCATGGTGTTGAGGGCCTCGGCCGTGGCGGCGGTGGCCAGCTTCCGGGGCAGAAGGAAATTCCGGGCGTAGCCGTCGCTGGCCTCGATGAGCTGGCCCTTTTTGCCCTGTCCCTTTACATCCTGTAATAAAATGACCTTCATAGCGCTTCCGTCCTTTCTGAGACTTGGTATCATTTTTAATGGGGAAGATGGAACTCTGAGAACCGCCAGCCGTCGGCGGTGAAGTGCAAAAGCTGCTTTCAGATGCTCCGGGATAAAAAGCCCGTACACCATGCCCCGGAAGTCCTCCCAGCGGGCAAGCGCCCCGGCGAGGGCGGTGAGACGGGAAGAAAGCCTCATATCAAGGCTCTTCGCAATACCGGTCGATGGCGGCCTGCAACTCCGACAGAACGGTCTCCACCGTTTTTTCCGGGATCTGGGCTCCGGCCACGGCGGCGTTGCCGCCGCCCCCCAGAGCTTCGGTGATGACCTGGACGTTCACATCCCCCGAACTTCGGGCCGACAGGATCACCCGGCCGGAGTCGTCGGGGAAGAGGACGAAGGACGCGTTGACGCCCGAGACGGTCAGCAGCTCGTCAGCGGCCTGGGCCGCGGTGACCCGGTCCACCGGATGGCCCAGGGCGGAGATGGTCACGCCCTGCCGGTACATCCGGGCCTCCTTCATGATCTCGTACCGGGTGATGGTCATTTTCAGATCGGATTTGAAGAACCGGCGGACCTCGGTGGTGTCCGCCCCCGCCCGGCGGAGGAAGGCCGCCGCGTCAAAGGTGCGGGAGCCGGTGCGGACAGTGAAGTTCTTGCTGTCCAGCACGATGCCCGCCATCAGGGCCTCGGCCTCCCGGCGCAGCAGGTCCTTGGGCTCCAGCACGTACTGGAGAAGCTCGGTGGTCAGCTCCGAGGCGGAGGAGGCATAGGGCTCGTGAAAGTTCAGCGCCGCCCCCTCGATATAGCTGGCGGCCCGGCGGTGGTGGTCGATGACCGCCACCTTGTTCGCCGCCTCCAAAAGGTCAGGGGACAGGACCTGCTCGGGCCGGTTGGTGTCCACCACAATGAGCAGGGAGCTGACGTCGGCGGCCACCAGGGCGTCGGTGGGGGAGAGGAACACCCCCTCATACTCCGGCAGGGCCGCCAGCTCTCCCACCAGCTGCTCGGCGGGGTTGGCGTTAGGGTCCCGAAGGATGTGGGCGGGGACGCCTCGCTTCCGGGCCATGGCCACGATACCGGCCGCAGGCCCCACGCAGTCCATGTCGGGGAAGGCGTGACCCATGACGAACACCTGGGAGGCGTCCCCGATCAGTTCATAGAGGGCGCTTGCCATCACCCGGCTTTTGACCTTGGTGTGTTTTTCTGTCTCGCTGTGGCGGCGGCCGCCGTAGAACTCGAAGTTGAAGCGGTTTTTCACCACCGCCTGGTCGCCCCCGCGGGAGAGGGCCATCTCCAGGGCCAGGGAGGCGTATTGAAACAGTTCCTCGGGGGAGTCCGCATCCCGGCCCGTGCCGATGGAGAGGGTGACGGGCAGACCGCTGGGGTTCACCACCCCCCGGATCTGGTCCAGCACGTCGAATTTCTGCTCCAGAAAGGCCGCCAGATGCTTTTCCTCAAAGAGGAACAGATACCGGTCCCGGTCATACCGGCAGAAAAGACCGTGGGTGGGGGAGGTCCACTCGTCTAAGATCCGGTTGATGTCGGAGAGCATGGCGCTTTTTACGTTGTCGCTCATGCCCCGGAAGACCTCGTCATAGTTGTCCAGATTCAGCAGCGCCACCACCGGGCGGGAGGCATAGTACTGGTCGCGCAGAACAGAGAGGTCGGTGACGTCCACCCAGTAGGTGGTGGCAAGGAAGTTCCGCCCCCCTTTGTCCCCGGTGCGGACCAGATGGCCGAAGACCCAGAACCGCCTGCCCCCCAGATGGACCTCAGTGGGACACTGGGTCTTGCCCTCCATGAGCCAGCGGGGGTCAAAGCCGGGGGCCGCCTCCGTGACTCTCCGGTCGAAGAGGTGATCCCGCTCCCCCGTGATCTGGAGGAACCTGTCATTGGACCAGATGACCTCCTCGGTCTCGGGTTGAAAGATGACCATGGGCAGGGGGGCGTTTACCATGGTATCCTTGGCGGCCACGTCCATATTGGTGCTGATGTTGTCGATGTAATTGAGGATCTCCCGCCTGCGGACTTCATTGCCGCGGCGGAAATAGAGCAGCAGGATAAGGACGATGATCCCCTCCACACAGGCCAGCGCATACCGCCCCGCCAGAGCGGTGGCGGCGGCAAAGGCGGCCAGAAAGAGGAAATAGAGCCGAAAGCTTGGCTCCAGCAGGTGGGCAAGGCCCTTTTTACGCAACGCAGGCCCCTCCTTTCCCAAGTCAGAAGCTGAAAGGGATATAGATAAGAGCATGATAGCATAAAACGGGGAAAAAAACAAGAGGGCACTCCTTCCGTAAACCTGCTCCGCTCCGCTTTTTCCGGCCTTGCCGGTCGGACAAGGCTGGAAACCATGTCCGGTCCAAGACTGCTTCCGCTGCAAAAGAGGGCCACGCCGTACACCCGGTACGGCGTGGCCCAATGCTTTTGTTCTTACCTTTTTTCGTCCTTTGTCTGGTCCGTAAAGATCTCCTTGGCGCTGGCGGCCACCCCCGCCAGCCCCTGGATCTCCGAGGGGATGATGAGCTTGGTGGCCTTGCCGTCGGCGGCCTTGGCGAAGGCCTCCAGGGCTTTCAGCTTCACCACCTGGTCGGAGGGGGAGGCGGCGTTGAGGAGCTTCAGGGCCTCGGCGGTAGCCTGCTGGACCTTCAGGATGGCCTCAGCCTCGCCCTCGGCCCGTTTGATGGCGGCCTCCTTGGCGGCCTCGGCCTTCAGGATGAGGGACTGCTTCTCACCCTCGGCCACCAGGATCTGACTCTGCTTCTGGCCCTCGGCCTGGAGGATGGACTCCCGGCGCTCCCGCTCGGCCCGCATCTGCTTCTCCATGGACTCCTGGATGTCACGGGGAGGCATGATGTTCTTCAGCTCCACCCGGTTGACCTTGATGCCCCAGGGGTCGGTGGCCTCGTCCAGGAGGGCCCGCATCTTGGTGTTGATGTGGTCCCGGCTGGTGAGAGTCTGGTCCAGCTCTAAATCGCCGATGATGTTTCGCAGGGTGGTGGCGGTGAGGTTCTCAATGGCGGACATGGGGTTTTCAATGCCGTAGGTGTACAGCTTTGGGTCGGTAATCTGGAAGTAGACCACCGAGTCGATCTGCATGGTCACATTGTCCTTGGTGATGACGGGCTGGGGGGCGAAGTCCACCACCTGCTCTTTCAGGGACACATTCTTTACGATGCGGTCCACGAAGGGGACCTTGAATTTTACGCCCTCGTCCCAGACGGTGAGGAACCGGCCCAGCCGGGTAATGACGTAGGCCCGGGACTGAGGCACAATCTTGACGCAGGAGCCGAAGATAATCAGCAGTACGATGACGATGGCTACCCAGGGAAGAATGGCAAGTAAAATATCCATACTGTTCTCTCCTTTTTAATACGTTTTTTCCTTACAGCGTTTCAACAAACAGCTTCACGCCCTCAATCCGCCGGACCTTGACCTGGGTCCCGGCGGGGATGACGACCCCCAGCTGGCTGCGGGCGGACCAGACCTGGCCCATAACTTTGACCTGGCCGGCGGCGGCCTCGTTGTCCACCGTCTCGGTAACAACAGCTGCCTGGCCGATGACCCGGTCGGCGTTGGTGGGGGAACGCTTGGGATGGACAAACCGGGATACCGCTGGCCGAACCAAGGCCAGCGCCACCGCTGACACCGCCGCGAACACGATAAGCTGGAGCCAGAACAGTCCGCCCACGCAGGCCACCACGAACGCGCCCAGCGCCCCGGCGGCAAACCAGATGCAGACCAGGCCCACTGTGGCCGCCTCCCCCGCCACAAGCGCGATGAACACAATCAGCCAAAATGCTGTCATAGCAGTGCCTCCTTTCGGTGCCATAGTTATTTTCTGACATCGTTATCATATCATACTGCCGGAAAAAATACCACTGAATCGGGAAATATTTTATCAGTTTTTAATGTTTGCCAAATTCCCGGGCAGTTCCTCCAGGGCGGCGTTCAGGCGGTGGCGGTAGGCGCTGACCGCCTCTTTGGGCCCTGTCAGGGTGACACTGCCGTCCAGGCCCAGCAGCCAGCCGAAAAACTGAGGGCTGATGACCACAGGCAGGGTGACGGTGAAGTGGTCCTCCCCGTCAGGCACCAGGATGATGTCCTGGCCGAACCGGTCCCACACCAGGCTGGCCTTGTCACGCCGGCCTCGGAGAGTGACCTTCACCTCCGGGCCCCGGTACATCCCAAAGTGCTTCTGCCCATACTCGGCCATCTGGAAATTGGGGTATTGCTCCCTCCCCTCCCGGTCCAGGCCGGTAATCACGATCTCGGACATTTTGTCCACCCGGTAGTGGCGCAGCTCCCGGCGGGTGTGTTCGAAGGCCACCAGGTAGTAGTTCTCGCTGTTCCAGATCAGGCCGTAGGGGGAGACCACATACCGCTTCCCATCCTGGCGGAACACTTTTTGCCGGGCGATGTCGTAGTCAAAATATTTAAAGGTGATAGCCTTCTGCCCGGAGATGGCGGTGTGGAGCTTGTCGACGTTGTAGTATATGCTCTCATTCATCACCTTGATGCGGCGGTCTACAAACACCTGCCGCTGGAGCTGGCCCGCCTGGTGAACGCTGGCCAGCCCCTCCAGCTTGCGGATGAGGGCGTCGCTTTTCTTCTGGGTGATAAACCGGGAGGACTGCACCGCGTCCATGAGCAGCTTCACCTCGGGCAGCTGGAAATCCCGCTCCCCCACGAACCAGCCGGGGGATCTCCCCTTCCGGGACTGGACATCCAGCCCAAACAGACGCAGGGCCTCCAGGTCGTCGTAGATGCTCTTGCGCTCCGCCTTGATGTCCGCCCGGGCCAGCCGCTCGATGATCTGGGGCACGGTGAGGGGGTGGTCCTCATCGGTCTGCCGCAGCAGCATGCGGTACAGATGGAGCAGCTTAGTCTTTTGATTGGTGGTTTTTGCCATGGCAATGTCCTCCTCTCCAAGTTTCACAGTCCAGTATAGCGGATATACTGTTCCTTAAACCGGACTTTTCACGCCCGGACCATAAAATATCCGGGAGGGGCAGCGCGGCGCGCCAGCCCTCCCGTTTTCTCATTCCAGCGCCTTGTCGCAGAAGGCGCAGCAGTCCACGCCTCCGCTCCGCTTCACCAGGGGGGGCAGATAGGGCTGGCTCTGGGTGATACACCGGGGGTTTCGGCACACCGGCCCGGTTCCGATCTCCACCGCCTCGGTGCGGTCCAGGCGGGGCTGGTTGGCCAGATCGGCCAGCAGGGCCATCCGGGCGAACATCCCATACCGGGCCTGCTGGAAGTAGGCGGCCCGGGGGTCGTCGTCCACATCCACCGCGATCTCATCCACCCGGGGCAGGGGGTGCATCACCAGCATATGCTCCTTGGCCCGCTCCAGCTTGCGGCGGGTGAGGATATAGATGCCCTTGTTCCGCTCGTACTCCAGGGGGTCCACAAACCGCTCCCGCTGGATGCGGGTCATGTACAGCACGTCCAGCTGGGGGATCACCGACTCCAGGCCGGTGACCTCAGTAAAGAACATATTGTTCTCCCGCATAAAGGCGCGCATGTAGTCGGGAATGGCCAGCTCCCGGGGGGAGATGAGGAAGAATCGCACGCCTGTAAACTTGGCCAGGGCCTTGATGAGGGAGTGGACCGTCCGGCCGTTCTTCAAATCGCCGCACAATCCCACGGAGAGCCCGTCCACCCTTCCCAGCAGGCGGGTCATGGTGGTCAGGTCGGCCATGGTCTGGGTGGGGTGCATGTGGCCGCCGTCGCCGGCGTTGACCACGGGCACATGGGAGTACAGGGAGGCTGCCTTGGCCGCCCCCTCCCAGGGGGTGCGCATGACCACCACATCGGCGTAGCCGGACACCATCTTGATGGTATCCTTCAGGGTCTCTCCCTTAGCCACGGAGGAGGAGTTGGGGTCGGCAAAGCCGAATACCGTTCCGCCCAGGCGGAGCATAGCGGTCTGAAAGGAAAAATTGGTGCGGGTAGAGGGCTCGTAGAACAGGGAAGCCATCACTTTGCCACAGCAGGCGTCAAGAAAGTTCTGGGGATCGTCCATAATCCGGCTGGCCCGGGCGTAGAGCCCGTCCCACTCAGACCGGGGCAGGTCTCCGAAGTCGATCAAATGCCGCACGTTTCTGCACCTCTCTTTTTTCTGTCAGCCCATAAAAAAACAGAGCAAGCGGCAGCCGCTTGCTCCAATGTGGTGACCCAGCGGGGACTCGAACCCCGGACCCACGGCTTAAAAGGCAGTTGCTCTACCGACTGAGCTACTGGGTCACATTGCGGCGGGGTGCTGCCGCAGAAGCATGGACCGCCTGCGGCGGTCTGGCAGGGATGGCTGGACTCGAACCAGCGCGTGAGGGAGTCAAAGTCCCTTGCCTTACCACTTGGCTACACCCCTGTGTATTTGGGGAAAGGCGCAGGCCGGAGCCAGAAGCTCCGGCCCTTCCGCCTTGATGTGGGGTGGGTAAAGGGACTCGAACCCTCGACACCCGGAACCACAATCCGGTGCTCTAACCAACTGAGCTACACCCACCATATCACTGA
>CATKDV010000222.1:0-3297 GCA_949746985.1 uncultured Eubacteriales bacterium
GCTGGCGGAGGTGTTGAAGGCCAGGTCCCACTTCACCCCCGGCAGGCCCTGGGGATTGCCGGGGAGAACGCCCTGAAAAAGCTGGAGCAGGAACAGGAATACCAATCCGATGCCGGAGAAGGCCAGTACGCTGACGGCGTACTTTTTCCAGGTCATCTGTTCCTCCCGGTCCACCCGCAAAACCTTGTAGACCAGAGTTTCACAGGGGGTCAGGATCTTGGAAAGAATGGTCCGTTCTCCGTTCATGACCTTCTTGATGTAGCTTCCCAGGGGGAGGGCTAACCCCACCAGGATACCAAGGTACAGGATGTATTGCAGGACTATCGTCATACCTGATCATCCCCTTTCATCAAAATGTAGACATACCACAGCAGCATAGCCGCTGCGCAGATGCCGATGATCCCTATGACCGCTTGCATTTCACGTTACCTCCTTCATCATTACAGCCAGCCCATCAGCCACCCGATGGGCAGCACGATCAGAGCCGTACCGGCACAGACACAGAGAAGAACGAGCGAAGGCGCACCAATAAAGACCGCAAGAAAGCCGAGAAAAGGGTGCTGCCAGAGAAACCGGGCCGCACGCTCGTCGAATTTCCGTTCCAGCTTTTGGATGGATGCCACCTTACGCATACCGTTCACCTCCCATTTGCGTAGCCATCATACAACAGAAGAAATTAAAACGGGAAAAGGGTCGGGGCGTTTGGATTAAGAAATTATAAATAAAAAAGCATGGCCTGAAAAAGGCCATGCCCTTGAGAAAAAACATTGCGCTTTCCCGCAGCCGTGATAAAATAGGGAGCCGTAGGAGGCGTTTTATATGGAACTCTATTCGATCGATCACGGCCTGACCCCCATGGAGGGCAAGCAGGCAGATACCGTTTGTACTCTTGTTTTGCTGACCCCGGAGGAATTGGAGCAAGGGGTGTCGATCCCCGGGCTGGAGCACATCCTTTGCCATACCCCTAACCCCCGGGACGCCCGAATCTGCAAGGCGGAGCCCCGGCGGGACTGCCTGTGCGGGGCCATCGTCACTCCCAGGCGGACCAAGGACGGCGTCCCCATTGCCTTTGGGTATCTTCTGGCGCCGGGCTGGGCGGTTTTGTGCGACGGCTCCGGTGCCGCCGGCTCTATGCTCCAGCACCTTCGGCGGGAGGATCCCCAGCGGGAGACAGGCACGGGCAGTTTCTTTTACGACTTTTTGGAGCTGCTGATCGCCAAGGACCTCCGTCACCTGCAAGCCTTGGAGGAACAGTTGGATCGGCTGGAGGATCAGGTCCTTTCCGGTATAATAGAGGACTTCAATCCTCAAATGACCGCCATGCGGAAAGAGATCACCGGCTGGATCCGGTATTATACCCAGCTGGACGATATGATCTGTGAATTTCAGGAGAATGAGAACGGTTATTTCAGCGACGATGAGGTGCGGGCGTTTCATCTGGTGGAGAAGCGGATCGGGCGGCTGACCGGCGAGGCCCAGGCTCTTCGGGAATACGGTCTTCAGCTTCGGGAGCTGTTTCAGGCGGAGATCGACGTGCGGCAAAACCGAATCATGAAGATATTGACCATCGTGACCACCATCTTCCTCCCCCTGACCCTGGTGGCGGGCTGGTATGGGATGAATTTTGTCCATATGCCGGAGCTGCGGTGGGAGTATGGCTACCCGGTGGTGATTGGGATCAGCATCGCGGTGGTCTTCCTCAGCCTGTGGATCATGAAGAAGAAAAAGTTTTGGTGAGGGAAAGGATACCATCATCAACCATTGCTACGCTAATCAATGAAAAAGCTGGGAGCGAAAAATCCGCTTCCAGCTTTTTCATACTCAGTCCCGATTCAGTTCCTCCCGCAGCTCCTCAATGAGCGCGGCGCGTTTCTCCGCTCCCTTGGTCGCCTCCAACAACAGGAGGGTGCTGTCCCGCTGGGCCGCCGCTTTCTCCACCCATGCGTTGAAGTCCTTACGGCTCATGTTGCCCTTCATCACTCGGGCGTAGTATTTTTTGTAGGCCCGCTTGTAGAGCTTCCAGGTCTCCTCGCTCTGGAGCTTGTTCTCAAACACCGCCCTGGCGCCTACCTCCCGGCAGGTCTTGACCTCTTCGCCGGGAGCGATGCGCTCACAGTAGATGGCCCGGTCGCCCTGCTCATGGAGGAACCAGCGTCCGCACAGACGGCACTGCCGGGGGGCGTTGCCGTGAAGGATGGCCTTGCCCAGCTCCACATAGAGAAAGTCCCGTAGACAGGAAAAGGTGTAACGCTCCACCATGGCGCTGGCTCCCTCCACAGGATGGAAGGCAAAGCAGACCGAGCAATCGACACGGCCCTTGCCCGGATCAAGGAACACCTCCGGGTCTGCAGTGGCGTTGTCCTCCTCCCGCACATAGGGCTGAAGATGGCCGCCGAAGGTCTGGAGGTAGCGCTCCAGCTCCCGCATCAGTGGAATGCCGTCGTCAGCGACGCCGTCGCTCAAGTCGTCGCCGATGAAGAAGGCGGTCACTGCCGCACCGTATTTGTAGGGACCGACGTCACCGATCCAGTATCCACCGCTGCCGAAGTCAACGGTCAGCGGGAAGGTCAGTCTGGGGAAGTTCATGGGAAATCCTCCTCTGCGATAGACAATTTGTTTTTGAATAGCTATTGACAATTCTGTAAAGTCGTGTTATAGTCTATCCACAAATAGACTATACACAGAATAGCTATAATAGTCAACCACTAATTTCAAGCAGGAGGAAACGAAGTGAAACAGTCCAAGTACAAGTCCTACGATGACCTGCCGCTGTTCCTCAACGCCGAGATGGTGTCGGCGGTGCTGGGCGTGGCTCCATCCAGCGCCTACGAGCTGATGCATGAAACCGGGTTCCCGGTGTTGAAGGTGGGCAACCGCATGGTCGTACCCAAGGAAAGGTTCGTTCATTGGGTAGAGGCGCACACGAAGGGAGGTGACGGTCAGTGAGCAGATCAAAGTTCCGGCGCTGGCCTAAGCGGGATCCCATCAAAAACTGCTTCCTGCTACCCAACGAGGTGTTCCAGCTGGGTCTCTCCGGGGGAGCCAAGCTGGTCTACGCCTACCTGATCTACTGCGAGGACCGGGACACCTACCAATGCGTGGTCAGCTACAAGAAGATCGGGCGCAACGTAAACATGAGCGTCAACACGGTGCGAAAGTATGTGACCGAGCTGGTGGACAAGGGACTTGTCACCACCGAGAACACCACGGTAACCAACAAGGACGGTCAAAAGCAGAACGGCTGTCTGCGCTACACCATCCGGCCCATCCAAGAAGCGGTGGAGCAGTATCTTCAAC
>CATKDV010000223.1:0-1452 GCA_949746985.1 uncultured Eubacteriales bacterium
AAGCCCGGCTGCACTGTGGGCTGCGACTGCGACCGGTATATGGAGGTCTGGAACATCGTCTTCTCCCAGTTCAACAACGACGGCGAGGGCCACTATGAAGAGCTGAAGCAGAAGAACATCGACACCGGCATGGGCCTGGAGCGGCTGGCGGTGGTGTGCCAGGACGTGGACTCCCTCTTTGATGTGGACACCGTCATGAACATCACCAACAAGGTCAGTGAGATCACCCACGCCCACTACGGGGAGAGCAAGCAGAAGGACGTATCCCTCCGGGTGATCACCGACCACATCCGCTCTGCCACCTTCATGATCTGCGACGGAGTACTGCCCTCCAACGAGGGACGGGGCTACGTCCTCCGCCGACTCCTCCGCCGGGCCGCCCGCCACGGCAAGCTCCTAGGGGTCAACGAGCCCTTCCTCTATGAGGTCTGCGATACCGTTATCCACGAGAATGAGGGCCACTACCCCGAGCTCCGGGAGCGGCGGGATTATATCGTCAAGGTCATCCGGGTGGAGGAGGAGAACTTCGCCCGCACCATCGACGGCGGCCTGAAGATCTTCCACGATATGCTCCAGGCCCACAAGGCCAAGCTGGAGAATCTGTTCTCCGGAGCCGACGCCTTCAAGCTCTACGACACCTATGGCTTCCCCATCGACCTGACCATCGAGATGGTGGCCGAGCACGGCATGGAGGTAGCCCAAGACGCCTTCAAGGCTCTGATGGAGGAGCAGAAGGTCCGGGCCCGAAAGGCCAGGGAGGCCCTGGGCGACCTGGGCTGGGCTGGCGTGGAGTTCGGCAAGGATATTCCCGAGACCCAGTTTGTGGGCTACACCAACTCCACTGTCGACGCTAAGGTAGTGGCCCTGGTGGTAGAGAACGAGCAGGCTGAGGAGCTGATGACCGGCGTGGAGGGCATCGTGGTGCTGGATCAGACCACCCTCTACGCTGAGATGGGCGGCCAGGTGGCCGACCATGGCCTTATTTCCTGCGACGGCGGCTCCTTCGAGGTCCGGGATGTTCAAAAGAACAAGGGTGGCAAGTATATGCACTACGGTGTGATCCGCTCCGGCGTTCTGAAGGTGGGCGACCATGTGACCGTGACCCTGGATGAGGAGCGGCGGAAGGCCGTCATGCGGGCCCACTCCGCCACCCATCTGCTGGATAAGGCCCTCCGGACTGTTTTGGGCGCCCACGTACAGCAGGCCGGCTCCCTGGTGGAACCCGACCGGGTCCGCTTCGACTTTACCCACTTCTCCGCCATGACCCCCGAGGAGCTCAGCGAGGTGGAGAGCCAGGTCAACGAGGCCATCCTGGCCGGCTATGATATCCACACCGATGTGCTGCCCATCGAGGAGGCCAAGCAGCGGGGCGCTATCGCCCTCTTCGGCGAGAAGTACGGCGACACCGTCCGGGTGGTGGACATGGGCCAGGGCTACTCCGTGGAGTTCTGT
>CATKDV010000224.1:0-2704 GCA_949746985.1 uncultured Eubacteriales bacterium
ATTTGGCTGAATACGGCTCTTAACGTGGTGGTGACCATTATGCTGGTTGCCAATATTGCCTTTTTGATTCTGCTCCTCTTCCTTCGCACCAAGTGGAAGGCTGCAGGAAGGATGGAGTCGGAGTTCATCAACTCCTATGAGGGCTGGCGACACTACGGACTTCTGGCGGCCAAGGTATTGCTCACCGGCGGTGTGGTGTGGGAGGCCGTCGTGGTGGCCGGCTGTGCACTGCTCCTCCTTTTCCGCCCATGGAGTGCGATTCTGATTTAAAAGAAACAGCATGAAAAGGTTTTTAAATCTCCCTCTTGACATTAAAAATTCATTCCATTATGCTGTGATTCGGACTGAAAATTGAAGGGAACACAAAGGAGATATTCCCATGCAGGATACCATCGTAGTCAAAGGCGCCCGCGCCAACAATCTGAAAAATGTGGACGTTGCCATCCCCCGGGACAAGCTGGTGGTCCTCACCGGCGTTTCCGGCTCGGGCAAGTCCTCCCTGGCCTTCGACACCATCTACGCCGAGGGCCAGCGGCGGTATGTGGAGAGTCTGTCCTCCTACGCCCGGATGTTCCTGGGCCAGATGGAGAAGCCCGATGTGGACTCCATCGACGGTCTTTCCCCTGCCATCTCCATCGACCAGAAGACCACCTCCAAAAACCCCCGGTCCACTGTGGGCACAGTCACCGAGATCTACGATTACCTCCGCCTTCTCTGGGCGCGGGTGGGAACCCCTCACTGCCCCAACTGCGGCAAGGAGATCCAGCAGCAGACCATCGACCAGATCATCGACCAGGTGATGAAGCTCCCCGAGGCCACCCGTATTCAGGTCATGGCCCCGGTGATCCGGGGGAAGAAGGGCGAGCACCTGAAGATCTTTGAGGATGCCCGGAAATCCGGTTATGTCCGGGTGCGGTGTGATGGGTCCCTCTATGACCTGTCCGAAGAGATCAAGCTGGATAAGAACAAAAAGCACAACATCGAGATCGTAGTGGACCGACTGGTCATCCGGGAGGATATTACCCAGCGGCTTACCGACTCGGTGGAGGTGGCCTCGGGTCTGGCGGGGGGCCTGGTCATCATCAACATCGTGGGGGAGGACCGGGACATTTCCTTCTCCCAGAACTACGCCTGCGAGGACTGCGGTATCTCCATTGAGGAACTGACCCCCCGGATGTTCTCCTTCAACAATCCCTTTGGGGCCTGCCCCACCTGCACCGGCCTGGGAGTTCAGCTGAAGGTGGACCAGGATCTCATTATCCCCAACCGGGACCTGTCCGTCCTGGATGGGGCCATTACCGCCAGCGGCTGGAACAACATCAAAGGGGACTCCATCTCCCGGATGTACTTTGAGGCCCTGTCCAAGCAGTACCATTTCAAGCTTACCACCCCGGTGAAGGACCTGCCGGCGGAGGTGCTGGACGTGATCCTATACGGCACCAAGGGGGAGAAACTGAAGCTGACTTACGACCGGGCCAATGGGCAGGGGACCCTGACCCAGCCCTTCGAGGGGATCTGCAACAATCTGGAGCGCCGCTACCGGGAGACCCAGTCCGACGCCATGCGCCGGGAGCTGGAGGAGTGCATGTCCGAGTGCCCCTGTCCCGACTGTAAGGGCAAGCGCCTGCGCCGGGAATCCCTGGCGGTCACCGTGGGAGATATGGATATCGACGCCTACTGCCACAAGTCGGTGACAGACGGCCTGGATTTCATGGAAAAGCTGAAGCTCAACGAGCAGAAGACCATGATCGCGGGGCAGATCGTGAAGGAGATCAAGGCCCGGCTGAAATTCCTCCAGTCTGTGGGCCTGGAGTACCTGACCCTCTCCCGGGCCGCCGCCACCCTCTCCGGAGGGGAGAGTCAGCGCATCCGCCTGGCAACCCAGATCGGCTCCTCCCTCATGGGGGTGCTGTATATTTTGGACGAGCCCTCCATCGGCCTCCACCAGCGGGACAATGACAAGCTGCTGGCGACCCTGAAGGAGCTGCGGGACCTGGGCAACACGCTTCTGGTGGTGGAGCACGACGAGGACACTATGCGCGCCGCCGACCACATCATCGACGTGGGCCCCGGGGCGGGAGTCCACGGGGGGCGGATCATCGCCCAGGGCACGGCGGAGGAGATCATGCACAGTCCCGAATCCTTGACGGGGGCCTATCTCTCCGGGGCGCTGAAAATTCCGGTGCCTAAGGAGCGGAGAGCAGGGAGTGGAAAATTCCTCGCCGTCCGGGGGGCGGCGGAGAACAACCTGCGGGGAGTGGATGTGTCCATCCCCCTGGGGACCTTCACCTGCGTCACCGGTGTGTCCGGCTCGGGCAAGTCCTCCCTGGTGAACGAGATCCTTTATAAGCGCCTGGCCGCCGACCTGAACCGGGCAAAGACCCGCCCCGGTAAACACGTCGGCATGGAGGGGGAGGAGTATCTGGATAAGGTCATCGCCATCGACCAGTCCCCCATCGGCCGTACTCCCCGGTCCAACCCGGCCACCTATACGGGGCTTTTCAACGATATCCGGGAACTTTTCGCCTCCACCAACGACGCCAAGGCCCGGGGCTACGGGCCGGGGCGGTTCTCCTTCAACGTCCGGGGCGGACGGTGCGAAGCCTGCTCCGGCGACGGCCTTCTCAAGATCGAAATGCACTTCCTGCCCGACATCTACGTCCCCTGCGACGTGTGCCACGGCAAGCGGTATAACCGGGAGACC
>CATKDV010000225.1:0-3254 GCA_949746985.1 uncultured Eubacteriales bacterium
CTGCGCTCCATATCTGGGGGCAGGCTCCCGGCGGAGTCCACCAGGGTCTCGGCGTAGGAGTGGATATTGGTCAGAGGGGTGCGCAGCTCGTGGGAGACGTTGGCCACGAACTCCTTGCGCATCTCCTCGGTCTTGTTCCGCTCGGTGACGTCATGGATGACCACCAGCACCCCCGCCTGGTGGTCCCGGTCAAAGGGGGCCAGCAACAGCTCCAGGCTCCGCTCCCCCAGCTCCCGGCTGCCCGCCAGGAAGCCCAGAGCCCCAGGCTCCAGCGCCTCCCCCAGGGGGGCGATGTCCCCAAAGAGGGCGGTGTAGTTCACCCCGCCCCCAATGGGCAGCCTTCGGCCCAGCATCTCCTCGGCGGCGGGGTTGGACTGGATGATCTCTCCCCGCTGGTCAAAGGCCACCACACCGTCGGTCATATGGAGAAAGAGGGTGCCCAGCTTGTTGCGCTCATTCTCCACCTCCTGAAGGGTGGACTGGAGCTGGCGGGCCATGTCGTTGAAGGTGGAGGTGAGGACCCCGATCTCGTCCCGGGAGTCCACCTCGATCTTGTGGGAGAAATCCCCCGAGGCCACCTCCTCAGCGCCCTCGGTGAGCCGCTCAATGGGGGTGATGAGGGTCTTGGACAGGAGGAAAGACAGCAGCACCGAGATGGCGATGCCAAAGGCCAGGGCCTCTAAAATAAGGACCACAAGCTGGTTGGTCAGGTTCTGGACCGCCTGTTTGGAGTCCTTAATATAGATCACATAGTCCCTCCCCCCCCGGGTGACAGGGATGGCCACGTCCATATAGGCAGCGGTGGGGTCGGAGGAATCGCCCACCGCCCCGGTGAGGGCGGCGGATAGGTTGTGGGTCAGGGTGAGGGACACGCCTTCGCTCTCATTGCTGCCCGCCAGGTAAGCCCCTGTAGCGCCGTCCAGCACATAAAAGTTCCGGGTCAAGCCGTCCACGCCCAGGTCGCCCGTCCGGGCCCGGAGCATCTGGTCCAACTGCTGTACGCCGCTTTGTTCGTCCGGAGCAGCGTTCTCCAGGTCCCGAAAGAAGTCGGGATCGTTCTGAAACACGCCCTGCATCTGGGAGTAAAACTGTTCCAGGTAAAACCCGGACACCGAGTTCACCAGAAAGGCTCCCACCACTGTCATCAGGGACACAATGAGCAGGGTCATGATGAGCATGAGCTTCATATGAAGGCTGCGGAACATGGGTTTACCCCCTCTCTTGCGGGATTTTAAGCGATGCGGTATACGCGGAAAATATTGCGTTTGCGATCATGGGTGTAGGCCATCAAATCTCCCTGGTCATTGCGGCACAGAGTCATGATCGACCCTTTCAAACGGTGGCGGGAGATGGTTTGCAGGTTTCGGTCATAGGCCTCCAGCGTGCTCTCTGATACACCGGCCCAAAACCGACCCTGGCCGTCAATGGCGGCGCCGTACACCGTATCTCTTGTCATTTTCGCTTGAAGGATGGACAGGTCCTTTGCGTCCAGCAGGAAAATACCCTTTTTAAACGAGGTGAGAAATACTGTTTCTTTGTCCTTTGACAGGTCCATATCAAGCACATGATAGTCCCGCTCCGAGGTGAGCACAGAGGAACGTGACAAGATATTCAGATCCTTGTCCAAATGAACGATAGACCGTCCCAGGTTTTCCCCCAGCCACAGCCCGCCTTCCCGGTCCAGGGCCATCAGCTCTGTATTCCAGGGCAAGTCCTGTTCCCCGCAGAGATTTCCCTCCCCGTCATAACAAAAAAAGTGAAAGGAATCCTGTCCCGTGGGATCAGTCCCGTTTTCCACCCTCAGGGTGTAAAGCCGGTCCTGGGTCATAGCGATGCTATGTCCACAGGGTCCTATCGTCTTTTCATAGACCCGTTTTCCCTCCGGCCCATAGCGAAGAAGTCTTCCCGGCTTCTCCCGGTCGGAAATAAAGGTCCAGATCCCGCCGTCGGCTGTGGGGATACAGTCACACATTTCCTTCGATAGGAGGAGGGGCAGCGGAAACCGCTTGTCCGAATCGAAGATGAGATAGGTGCTGTCCGATTTTCCCTGAAAAGCTCCCGGATAATTGGGTATGGGCTCATTGTGTCTATTGTTGACCGCAGCCAGGATACGTTTGGGTGAAAAATAATATTGGATGTGGCACCTTCGATTGTCCGCTATTGTCATTTTCACCGCACAGTGTAAAGTCCCATCCGCCGCAGGGGCCCAAAGTTGGATCTCCTCTTGCCCTCCCCAGATCTCTGTCTCTCCGAGGGCAAAAACCTGACAAAAGCAGCCGGGAGCCCGGACCAGGCTGCAGCAGGACGAGTCAACTGTAAGCCCCTGGAGCTCCTGGATCACTTCCGCTTTGCTCACGCTCTTGATCTTCGGCGGGTCGGGTCGCTCCGTGATCCAGGCATCCACCGCGGCGATGTCCCGGGCCACCTTTTTCTCCGGAAGGCACTCCGCATCTGCCCACAGGGGCAGTCCCAGCAGAAGGGCGGTCATCTCCAATTGCTCACAGGCGTCCCCCTTTTTCCAGAGGACCTTCAATCTCTTCTCGTCCTCCGCCGGCAGGCCCAACGCCTCACAGAACACCCCCGGTTTTCCCAGGATGTTCTGCTCCTCATAGGGATTCAGAAGATGGGCCGTCAGCCGTTTCCCGGCCTGAAAGAGCTCAAAACTGACTACATCGTCGTCAAAGAGGGCGGCGGCGAGGACCACGGCCCCGGGCAGCTTTCGGGACAGCTTTTTCCCCTCCCGCTCCACGGTCCCCCACTGGAAATCCTCGTGGTAGACAGAGACAACCCCCTCCGCCCACTGTCCCACCAGGGCCTTGGGCAGCAGGGCGGAGACCTCCTCCACACTGGCCCCTCTGATCTGCAGGTTCCCCAGTTTGGTCCCCATCCCCTTCGCCTCCTTTTCCTCTATGGGCTGTCACCTTTACTCTACAAAGGCCTGGGATAAAATAGAAAACTCCTCCTGGCTGGGCTGCCACTTTTTCTCCATGGGTTCCAGGGTGTCGTCGTACCGCTGAGCGGCTGCCTCGTCGATAGCCATGACAGGGCTATCTTGGTATGTCCAAGCCTTCCCGCCCAGAGTCCCGGGGGTCAGTTCCTTGACCAACATGGCGGCCGGGTACTTCCCACCCTCCACACAGACGCCCAGCTTCTTGCAGCCCACAAACCCACGGGAGACATAGTTGGCGGGGCTGCCGAAAATCACGACGGCCTCATAGCCCAGCTCCCGGGCCAGCCGGAAGGACTCCTCCATA
>CATKDV010000226.1:0-2871 GCA_949746985.1 uncultured Eubacteriales bacterium
CCGTGGTACGCCTGCAAGAAGGTCCCCACCGTCCACCACACCATGGGCGGTCTGGAGATCGACACCGACACCCACGTGCTCAACGAGCAGGGCAAGGTCATCAAGGGCCTGTACGCCGCAGGTGAGGTCACCGGCGGTATCCACGGCTCCAACCGGCTGGGCGGCAACGCCATTGCCGACTGCATGACCTTCGGCCGCCAGGCTGGCGCCAAGGCTGCTGCCGGCAAGTAAGCGTAACCCCCAAGTAAAAAAGCCCCGGCAGGATCTCTGCCGGGGCTTTTTTCGAGGTCCTTCTCCGATCAGCCCTCCCTTTCCGCCCCTTCCCGAAATTGAGGGCAACCCCTTGAAAATCAGAGGTTTCACCAAAAAAATCCCTTGACTTGAAAGTGGCTTACAGGTTTACTCTGGTAGTAACAGTTTGACAAATCAGAGTGTCAAGCGGTAATACAACAAAGGAGAGAGATGAGCATGAAAAAACGCCTTTCAGCCCTGGCCCTGGCCTTCGCTATGGTCCTGGGCACCGTCGCCCTGGCGGCAGGGGCAGAGAAGACCATCACGGTCTCCCCCATGACCCTGACCGTTAACGGTCAGACCGTCACCCCCAGTAAATCCAACGGCGCCGCCGCCGAGGTCTTCGCCTACGACGGGGCCACCTACGTGCCCCTTCGCTACCTCAGCGAGCTGCTGGGCCTCACCGTGGAGTGGGATCCCCAGGATCCTGGCGTGGCCAAGGTCACCGGCAATGTGACCCTGCCCTCCGGCGGAAGCGGCACCTACACCGGCAAGGGAGCCGGCTTCGGCGGCGAGATCGCGGCCACCATCACCGTGGTGGACGGCAAGATCACCGCCTGCACCCTGACAGGCAACGGGGAGACCCCCGCCATCGGCGGCGCCGCCCTGCCCACTCTGGAGGCCCAGGTGACCACCGCCGGCAGCGCCGATATTGACGGCGTGGCGGGCGCCACCATGACCTCCAACGGCGCGAAAGCCGCCGTGGCCGACGCCCTCGGCCAGGCTGCCGGCGCCGGTACGGCCCCCCTTTCCATGAAGGACGGCACCTATACCGCTGAGGCCCGGGGCTTTGACCTGCTGACGAAGGTCCCCGTCACTGTAAAGGTCACCGGCGGCAAGCTGGCCTCCATCGAGATGGGGGAGAACAAAGAGACTATGGGCATGTCCGCCTGTGTCAAGGAGCTGCTGATCCCCCGCATCCTTGAGCATCAGAGCCTGGCTGTGGACGCCATCACCGGCGCCACCGCCACCTCCAACGCGGTGAAGATGGCGGTCCTGGACTGCTGCAAGCAGGCCGGAGCCAATGAAAGTTCCCTCTACACCGCTATCCCCGTCTCCACCAAGGAGGAAAGCTATACCGTGGACGTGGCCGTGGTGGGTATGGGCGGCTCCGGCTCCGCCGCCGCCCTGTCCGCTGTTCAATCCGGCGCCTCCGTCATGGCCATTGATAAGGCAGGCAAGTGGGGCGGCACCAGCGCCATCACCTCCGGCCCCGCCGCTGTCAACGCTCCCAGTCAGGTAGCGGCTGAGTACAAGGAGTGGGCCGATCCTATCACCAAAGAGACCCGGGTCAAAAAGGCCGGGGAGAACCTGGTGGACCGGGACGCCCTCTATCAGGATTGGGTGGCATACACCACCGTGGACGGCAAACAGCACGCCAAGACCGACATCATCACCCTGGAGCTGGATAAGTCTGGCGAAACCCTGGACTGGCTGATCGACAACGGCTTCCAGTTCGATCCCGCCAAGGGCTTTGTGGGCGGCAAGTGGGGCATCTTCACCTCCTACTCCGGCAATAAAGCCCTCACGGAGAGCTTTTTCGCCGCGCTCTATCAGAACTACACCGACAAGGGCGGCAAGTATATGCTGGAGACCGAGGCTACCGAGCTGCTCACCGAGAACGGCAAGGTAGTGGGTGTGAAGGCCGTGAAGGCCGACGGCACCAAGGTCACCATCCACGCCAAGAGCGTCATTCTGGCCACCGGCGGCTTCGGCGGCAGCGATGAGCTGATGGAGAAGTATCTGGGGGAATCCTGGCGGCTTTACGGCATGGCCCAGAACACCGGCGCTGGTATTCGAATGGCCGTGGAGGCGGGGGCCAACACCTATAACGCCGACATGCCTCCCATGTCCCACTTCGTGGCCCCTTACCAGATCATGACCGCCTTCACCGCCGCCGACAACGACATCCCCTATGGCCTGGTGGCCACCGGTGAATCCCTGGCTGTGGATCAGACCGGCGAACGGAAGATGGCCGAGTCCACCTTAGCCATGAGCGCCTATACTATGGGCGCCAAATACTATACCATCTGGTCCAAAGAGCAGATCGACATTCTCCGTACCCAGGGCCTGTCCGCCGCGGCCTCCGGCCGTTATCTGAGCCAGGGCGGGGTCAAGGCTGACACCCCCTTGACCAATATCGACGCCGTCATCGATGAGGGCGTAAAGATGGGCTTTATCTATAAGGCCGACAGTCTGGACGCTCTGGCCAAGGCCATCGGCGGCAAGATGGATGCCGGCACCCTGAAGGCCTCCGTAAAGGGCTATCAGGAAGCCGCCAAGGGTACCGATCCCCTGGGCAAAAAGGCCGATCTCTTTGCCCGGGTAGGCGCTCCCGCCTCTGACAGCGAATACTACATCGCCATCACCGGCGCACCCTATATTTATAGTACCTGTGGCGCCCTGGACGTGGATGTAGCCATGCGTGTCCTGGATAAGAGCGGCGCTGCCATTCAGGGACTTTACGCCGTGGGCACCGATTCCATGGGCGTGCTGTTCACCAACACCAAGGGCTATACCAACTATGGCGGTATCGCCCAAGGCTACGCCTTTGTCTCCGGTAAGACCGCCGGAGCGGAG